>NZ_JBEOZE010000015.1:0-210874 GCF_040297465.1 Streptomyces sp. NPDC001787 | reverse complement strand
GCTGTCCCTGCGCAACGACCTGGGCCTGCTGGCCGAGGAGTGGGACTCCCGGCTCCAGCGCCAGGTGGGCAACTTCCCGCAGGCCTTCAGCCATGCGCCGCTGATCGACACCGCCCTCGCCATCGACAAGGCGACGCGGGCCCGGCACGCACTGGCAGAGGCCGTCGCGGCCTTCCCGAAACAGTCTGCCGGGGTGCACGTCTGATGCCGCACCACGACCCGCTCGTCGCCCCTGAGGGCGGCGACACCGACGCCCAGGACCGCCGGACCAAGGTCGCCGAACGCGCCGAACACCGCCGTGCCCTGGCCTCCGCGATCGGTCTGCTGGCGCTCGCCAGCTGCAGTTCCGTGGGAGTAGGTGTCCTGGACGTCCTCAGCCTGCTCGGCGCCAACCGGGCACCGGGCGCCTACCGCCATGTCCTGATGGCACAGCTGGTCGCGGCGTGCCTGACCTCGCTCTGGCTGCTTTGGGCTGTCGCCGTCCGCGCCCGCGGCGGTCAGTTACCGCCCGTGCGGCGGTGGTTCCAATGCGGTGCGGCAGCCGCATGCGGTGTGATCGCCACCGTTGCCGCCGTCCCCAGCCTGGAGACCGGCCAGCTCGGCCCGGCACTGTTCGCGGTCGCGGTCGCCTGGCTGGCCCTGGAGGTAACCCGCGCCCGAAGAGTTGCCCTGGATCTCACTCTCGGCACCAAGGCGGCGCCCGGGCAGCACCGGACGTGGCATGTCGTCGGCGGTACCGTCGTCGCGTGCGTGGCGGGTGCCGTCGTCATGGGCGTGTCCGCGAACATCCTCCGCCTCCTCGACGCCGGCGGCACCGTGCCGGTGATGGCCGGCAGCCAACTGTCCGCGCTCGGAATCGGAGGTGCGGGCGATCTTGTCCTCACCGTCCTGCGCGCCGCGCTCCTCGAAGACCTCGTCGTCGTCGCTGCGGGAAGCACCCTGCTGACCGCGGCGAACCGTCCGACGTGGCAGATCTACACCACGATCTGCACCCTCGAAGTCCTCCTCCACGCCTACCTCGGGGCGCCGGCACTGGCCATGGCCCTCTACGCGGCGGGCCGCCTCTGGCTCTTCCGACGCTACGCCCTGGTGACTCCCATGATGATCGGGCACGCGGGCTACGACCTGCTCGGCGGACTGTTCCTGTCACTGTCCGTCCGGTACCGCCTCCTGATCACGCTGCCGTGCCTTGCGGCCTTCCTGCTCGCGAGACGCATCACGCAACGCCGCGCCGAAAGCGACACCCCGCCACGGGGCGACGTCAGCCGAACTCCGTAGCGCCCTCCGCCTCCCCGCGGAACACAGCCCGGCCGTCCTTCTGCCTCGGCGCACGACGGCGGCTCTCCTGCCGGCCCACCGAGCCCGGCAGTCTTCAGAGAATCGAGGAAACGGCGTTGCAGCCACCCCACACGAACCCTGACACCGGTCAGTCCCCGCAGTACGAGGTACGCCCGCCGGTGCCGCGGGATGACGCGGCGTTGCTGGCGCTGGTCCGGCGCCGCTGCGAATGGGCAGCGGACCGCGGATCCACTCCGTGGCTCGCCATCCCGCCGGCCCAGGCCGACCGGGCGGACGCGAAGGAGTACGTCCTGACCCGGAACGGCGAGATCGTCGCCGCTGTCACCGTCATCGGCCGCTGCCCGCACACCGGGGGGGACGGACGACGAGCAAGCCGTGCCGAGCATCGGACTGACGGGGCTGATCACCAGCCCCGACCGGCAGGATCGCGCCTCCTACAGCATGATGCTGACCCGTTGGGCGGCCGACCGGGCTGCCCGGACCGGCCGGCAGTGGGTGTGCGCCGTCGTTCCGGACGGCCCGGTCGCCGACCATCTGACCATTCTGGGCTGGCGCCTGGTGCGCACGATCGATTCCAGCAGCGGTGCGGCCTGCCTGCTGCGGTACCCGGCGGCCCTCACGGGCAGCACGGACCACGCCCGGCCGCGACAGCCCACCCAGCGCTCGGCAACAGAAGCTCCGCCTGTTCGCTCCTGAGGGATTCGACACCGCGGCAGGCGGCCCGCCCGTGTCGGTCGGCCGGGGCGGCGCCCCGCCCGACCGACACGGAACCCGCAGGCGCTCGACAGCAGATCCTCGCCATTCGGCGGCCGGCCTCGGAGCCGACCAGCCCTAATCCCGCCACAGAGGCCGACAGCGCCCGCTGCCGGAACACACCTTCACCATGGAGTTCACGACATGTCAGCGATCACCGACCCCAACGCCGGCATGCCGCCCGGCACACGAAGCCACGTGGCCGGTGACGCCCGGCCCTCCTTCATGCGCGGCCAGCTGACCGCCTTTGCTTGGCTCGGACACCTTCGCTCGTCCGAAGAACGGCAGGCGGGCACCGGAAGCCCTGACATCTTCGACCATCTCGCGCAGAAGGCCGCGGATGAGCCCTGGGACAGTTCCTCACCCGCCGAGCACGGTTCTCTCGCGACCCTCAAGCACTACGTGACCTGGACATTCGAGCGGGCCCTGACCACTCAGTCAGTCGTGCCGAACTCCGACAGCAGCATGTGCGTCTTCAACACGGGGCTCATGACGCCCCAGCACGAGGACATCCATGGGATCTTCCATCCGAACCTCAACTCCGGCCGCCAGGACTGGTATCTGAGAGGCTGGCGGGTGGCAGGCGACTCTCCACTGGACACGTTTCCCGAACTCCCCCCAGCGGTCACGTACTCGGAGGACCCTTACCCGTACCTCTTCGACTGGGACCTCCCCCTGAAATTCACCGCCCGGAACTTCACCGTCGCGGTAGCCGATCTCTTCCCCGCCGCCCTCAAGGAAATCCCCTTCGGCCTGGAACTCGCGCTCGAAGCATCCGTCGACCGGGCAATCAAGCTCGCGAAACGACACCCCGGTACCGCGGTCCCCGCCTGGCAGCCCGACAAAGCAGAGATACAGCTCCTGCTCCCGCTCTCCCTGGTGAACCCCAGGAAACCGGACGCGGTACTGGTGATAGCCCGCGGCGACATGACCTACCGGAGTACCGCCATCGTCCCGCCGGCCGAGGCATACAAGGCCGCCCGGCTCATCACCCGGCCGACCGCCCGATGGCTGGATCCCTGCGGATAGACCCTGCGGCCCGGACGCACCCGAGAACACCCGGACCCCAACCACACCGGCTGCGCCGCACCCGCAGCCACGCCGTTCCTGCCCCAGAACGAAGCACACGAGGACCCCTGTGTACGAAATACGCGAAATGCTGCCGGCCGACCAGCCCGCTGTCGGATCCCTGTGGCGGGCGCGCGTCCGGTGGGCCGCCGCGCGCGGCCTGGGCCCCATCCGCTACGTCCCGCTCACCCCGGCGGAGCGGGCGGCCGCCGAGCCGGTGGTACTGGTCGGCGACCAGCGGGTCGTCGCGGTGGCCACGGTCATCGGCCAGACGCCCCGCACCGGCTGGACGGAGCGCGAGTCGGCCCAGCGCGCCGTCGGCGTCGTCCGGATGGTCACGGACCCGGCCCTCTCCGCGGACCGGCTGAGCTGGATCCTCACGTCGTGGATCACGGACTTCGCCGCCCGCACGGGACACGACTGGGTGCGCCTGCAGGTCGCATCGCACCACCTGGCCCAGCATCTGCGGACAACCCTGGCGTGGAACCCGGTCCGCAGGGTGCGCACCGCGGACGGCGGTCAGGCGTACCTGATGCAGCGGCGTGCGGAGCCCATCCCGGGCATCCGGGCCCTCGTCGAGGACCAGACCGGTCCTCGGTCGCCTTTCGTCATCGGTTCGGACTTCGGCGCTCATGCCGGTGTTCAGCATGGGAGTTGTGCGTCGTGAAGGACTGCTCGTGGTTCGAGGCAGACCGGAGCGCAGGGCGACACGTCCGTGTTCGTACTGCGCCAGGGAGCGCCGGCGTTTAGTCCCTGGTCCGCGGCGAAGCGGATCTGTTGTACGAGCAAGGTCCACAGGCCTGCGGTGTCTTCGTGGCGTCCTGACCTCCGCCCGCTCCGCCGCGCTCACCCGCGTGCAGGTTGATCCACCGCGAGTCCGGCGCCCGCCCCCCAATCCACCTACGGCCTCCGATGGACATCCAGGTGTCCGTTTCGTCCGCGACCACACCCGAAAGGCCCGCAGCATGAGCACGATCACCGCAGTGAACTGGAATCTGGAGAAGGGCATCAACTGGAAGGAAGGGGCTGCCTGGATCCGGTCGCAGTGCCCCGATATCTATTTCCACCAAGAAGTGCAGCCGGGCCAGCTCGACCAGCTGTCGGAGCTGCTCGGAATGGACGGATACATCGCCGTGCCCCGTCCCGGCAGCTCGAACGACAACGCCATCTTCGTCCGCCGGGGCGGGCCACTGGTGTGTACGGAGAAGTATCCGCAGGCGTGGGCGCCGTGGCACGCGCCGGCGAACATCGCCGTCCGCCTCCGCGATTCCGACGGCACGCTCAGCCCCCGCCAGATCAGCTGCGTCAGCGTGCACGCCTGCTACTTTTCCCCCGAGCTGCGGATCGTCGAGGCACGCTGGTGCACCACCCTTGCCAAGCCCGGCTGGCTGGCCATGCTGCTCGGCGACTGGAACAGCTACCGCGTCGGCACGGACATCGCGTGGGAGAGGTACACCGATGACGCCTTCGCCGCGAATCGGACCTTCGAGGAGAACGGGTGCCGCGGCACCGACATCGGTCCCGACCGCGAGCTTCTGGCCGCGGGGTTCACCGAGATGGCCCGCCACGCAGCCGAGAACCTGCGGCAGCCCAATGCCTTGGCCGCCACGTCCGGCTACCGCGACTACCCCGGACGCCCTGCCGGCACCGGGTACTGCATCGACCGCGGATACCTCAGTGCGGAACTCGCTCCGGCCCTGACCAGCTTCATGGTCTGCGACAACCCCGACCTGCGTCGGCTGTCCGACCACCTGCCCCTGCGGGCCGAGTTCGATGCGACGGAACTGCGCGCGATCCTGCACCACCCTGCGGCCATGTATCAGCCGCACGACAACCGGCACACCGGGGCCGAGATCGCCGCCGACGCGCCCGCCCACCTTCGGCACCGCAAGTCCGGGGCAGCGCCGCGGCAATGACAGCTGCTCCACCAGCCTTCGAGAGATTCTCCGCCCGAGCATGCTGCAGCACAACACCGGCATCTACCCGACTGAGCTTCCGCTCGATCACCGAACCGGAGGATGACATGGAAACGGCATACGAAAAAGAACTGCGCGATGCAGTGGCAGAAGTCCAGGCGTGCAAATCTATTCAGACGAAGAGGTACGAGCGGGGCCCGCTGGCCATATACCTCAAGTGCGCCGACGATGCGTTTGAGATCATGCGGATGGTTCAGGATGTTCCATCAACTGCGGGACTCGAAGAGAGTTTTCATCGGTACTCCAATCTCTCCTTCGCCTGGCGTGCCCTGGAACCGTACGACATGATCGCAGGGGAGTTTCGCATATCCCACATGGCCGAGGCCGTAGTGCGCGGACCTCAGCCATCCGCGTTCGATCCGGCAACCTCCGAAACAGGGCGTCTCGTCGAAGAGTTCAGGATCTTCGAGACCCACCCTGTGGGAGGGACCGGAACATACACCGCACTGAGACTCGCCCACGGCGAGGACTTCCCGGAGATCTGGTACTTCGACATCCGGCAGGGCCCCACCCGGCTCCACATCAGCTACGGCGACTACCTCAAAGTCATGTTGCGCACCAGGGGCCTGTACCACTGGCAGTACCTCTTCGCAGAGCCGGACAAGGAAAACTGCGGAATGTCTGTGTCATTGCCCTATCTGCGCGACGGGCTCGACTTCCTCTCCCGGGAGTTCCCCGGCGACGACCTGTCGGACCTGGGTGACCGATTGGCGGAGCGCACCTTCGTCCGAGACGAGGGGTGAAGGGCGGACGGCCGGGGCACCCCGCCGACGCCCCGGCCTTCGCCACTTGTTGTGTCCTCATCGCCCCCTGCCCACAGGGTTCGCCGCACGTACCTGGACCACGAACGACAGGAGTCGTGCTGTGCCGGACGCCGGAACGGGTATCCACGCATGGCACATCGACGACCGGGACTCTCAGCATCAGACGGAACGGCGCGGACGCCAGTTCGCCTGCACGAGCCTCGATCCCGCACGCACGGCGCTGGTCATGATCGACACGCAGCATCGTCCCCGACATCCAGCACCTCGCCGACCACCTGCGGAGCGCCGGCGGCACGGTCGCCTGCGTCCTGCCCGCGCGCACCGTACGCACCGTACGCACCGTACGCACCGTACGCACCGTACGCACCGAGACCGGCGACGAATTTTACGGCTAAGAAACTCCTCACCCTGCTTCGCAAGAAGAAAGAACGCGGCCCAGCGCGCAGAAGATTTCCGCAGAACAGCGGGTGAGACGCGCGCCCTGCCGGGCGAGGAGCTCGCCGGCCCTAGGCTGTTCAGCCTCACTGTCACCGACTGCAATTTCATCCTTCACCTGGAAGGCAAAAAAATGGCGCACCGTAGACTCGGTTTTCGCAGGATCGCAACACTGGATGAACTGGAAGAGTTCGCCCGACTGCACAATTGGACTTCCGAGGGCTGGCACGAGGCTACACCGGGAACCCCTGAAGGGTACTTCTGGACAACGCCCATGCACGTCAGCGTCTGCCGCATCTCGGATGAACTTCTCGGGCTCCAGTATTTGATTCTTGAATCGCAGGATCAGGTAGCCGTAAATCGCACCCACGAAAAATTGTCGAAGTGTTTCGAAGCCCTGGTCTGGCAGGAGGAGTTCGACCAAGCAGTGGAGGCCACCAACCCCCTGTCGAAGATTACGTCTATTGCGAGCTTGACTTCGTGCGCACCCGAAAAATTCACCGAGGACATCCATGCCCTGCTGGGGAAGAGCCTCGAAGATTCCGACAAAGATGTCCGTGAGGTGACACTCATCGCGATCTGCCGCATCAGGTGGAAGGAATTTTCAGCACCGGTCAGAGACCTTCTGGAGCGGGAAAAGGATTCAGAAGTTCGCGAGACGGCAGAAATCGCCCTGGCGGTCCTGGACAGCGAATAGGGAAAGATTGGACTGTCCCTCCTGTCGGCAGCCGCGGTGCCGCGAGGCCGGACTGCACGCCGCCTCACCGTCCGGCTGCCACGCATTTCATCACGGCAGCCGGACGGCAGGCGATTCCCTGAACAGTTCGAAATCTATTCGAGAGGGTCAACCGTGACAGAGCTGAGCACTATCGAGCTGAGGTTCGTCCAGGTAACAGAAGATCTCATTGCATCCCCAGCAGTGACAGTACTTGTCAGTAATCAAGGCGACATCCTCAAGCGAGCCGGGGACGCTCAAAAGGTTTTCGAGAAGCTTGCATCTCAAGGCTACGCCGTCCTCCCCGAGGAGATGCAGCACTGCTTTATGCGATTCCGAGATGTCGGAGTTCACTGGCAGGCATCCGATCCAGAATCGGGGGTAGGCGGTGAATTCAACCTCCTTCACCTTTCCGAGAGTATACGAATCGGTCCACCCTCATGGCACAACCGCAGCGAATGGAGCCCCGAGCAGCAGGACCTTTTTTCGCAATTTCGGATTTTCGACACCCACCTCCAAAGCGGGTCCGGGACCCTAGGATTTCTCCGAATGATGCCATTCGGCGTGGCACCGGAACTTTGGTTCTACGACAACACCCGGGGGCCGTTCAAGCTACATATCAGCTACTGCTCCTATCTTGAAAATGTCCGAATCACCAAAGGTGGACACTATTGGCAGTACCTCTTCTCGGACATATCCCTGACAGAACCGGGCAATACTTACATTGCAACCCACATACAAAAATTGCTTGACTTCCTGCAAATCGAGTTCCCTGATGTCGACTACGAACCTCTTCTCGATCGCCTATCACGAAAGACCTCGCACTGAACCTCTTTCACCCTGAACAGTTGCAGGTCAACAACGTGTGGACGGCCTGGACGACGGTGTCAATGCGGCGGAGTGCCCCTATCGCTTTGGTCAAGCTGATACCGAACTTGAATGTGCGTTGTCTGCTTGAGGCTGCGCTCCAACGCTGAGCGCACCTACGCGCGGCCGGTTCACATCAGGACGAGGGCGGGTGCAGCAGACGGCGCGATACCCGATCTATACCGTTCCGCCAGCACAGTGACGTCGTCCGCAGGCACAACGGGCGCGTCCTTCCGTGCCTGGCGCTTCGGCTAAGGGGTGTCCCGTAAATGATCTCCGGGTCGTCTCGGGCATGGTTGGTCGCAGTTCGACGCGGGCTCGGAACTGTTAGTGGGACTGTTGTGTTCCTCTTTCCAGTCCGGGAGTTCGGCCTGGCCGCGCTCGCGGCGGTGTGGGATGAGGAGTCCGGTTCCCGGGTAGCCGCCGTCCGCGATCGTGAGGGTCTTGCGGACAGCTGCCTTGGCGCCGGACTCCTCCCATGCATTGCAGTCGTTGCGGTTCCCGGCGAGCGGCCGGCCGACCACGACGACCAGGCGGGTGTCGGCGTCGATGACGACCTGGTGGTTGGTGGAGTGCCCGTAGTTCTTCGATCGCTCGGCAATGGTGTGGTCACGGGTGGGCACCAGGGGTGCCGTCCACGATGAGCACGGCGTCCCTTGGTAAACAGCCTGCGGGGCTGGAGGGCGATCATCGGCGTCGATGATCCGGTCCGCCGCCGACTTGGACTCCCCGAACAGCGGGGCGAGCTGCCGCATCGTCAGGTTCGTGCGCCAGTAGTCCGCGACCAGCAGAGCCCGGTCCTCCAACGGAAGGCTCCACGGCCGCCCTTTACCGAAGCGCTGCGTTCACGGCGGTCGACGCCGTCTTCTGCTCCTTGGCTACCATCGGCGCCTCGCACGCGTCCACGGCGTCCAGGAAGGCCGTGCACAGGGTCAGTCGCCGCTCGACATACTGCGGCGGAGGCGTTGAATCTCCCTGCGGCATCTGCGATGAATTCGCCGCGTCGGTCGGCTGTCAGACTCGGCCGATACGCTCCCCCTAAGTCCCCGTCACCACGCCCGGCGTAGGAAGGCTTGTCCCTCAAGTGCGGCGACGGTTGTTCACGGTCCAGCGGATTTGGACTTCGCCCCCTTCCCAATCACATGACAGGAACAGGCAGTGGCCAAGCAGGAGAGAGCTCTGGTAACGCGGCAGCGTGTGTTGCGGGCTGCAGGCGAGGTCTTCGCCGAGCGGGGATACCACGGCAGCGCAGTGAGCGAAATCATGGTCCGGGCTCGCGTGACGAAGGGCGCTTTGTACTTCCACTTCGCAAGTAAAGAAGCGATGGCCATGGGAGTCCTTTCCCGACTCCAGAACACGGACACCATCATGGCCCTGGCCGGTCCTGTACGTCTCCAAGCGCTTATCGCACTCGTAAACAGCTACGCCGCCCCGCCGCGTACGGACCCGATCCTCCGCGGAGCCCTGAGGCTTGCTGGCGAGCCAGAATTTGAGAGCGGCATTTGGCACGAGCGGCTCCACCTGACGATCACCGGGCTGCTCACCGACGCCGCGCACGCCGGAGAGCTGCTCTCGCATGTCGACGCGGCCGAGACCGCAGAGCTGATCACCACGATGCTCGCCGGGCTCCACCGGTACGCACCAGCACCGGCAGCACAGGACGGGGCGATCGAGAGGATCGCTAGCCTGTGGCGCCACCTCCTGCCGTCCGTCGCGATACCGGCCGTCATCCCCGCCCTCGATCTCGCACAGCGGCCACCGGAACCCGCCGGCACCGCAGACCACTGCGACGGGCCGGACGATCTCCTCGCCCCGTCGTGCAGCACCCAGCCCGCCGACACGAACCCAGGCCGCTAGCGGTCCTCGGCGCGCTCGCGGGCCTCGACCGCATCGGGGTGGTCCTCGCCGAGGAGTTCGCCGACCAGCCTGGCGATGTAGTCCCACTGGTTGGCGACGGTGTTCTTCGAGAACACGGTCTGCTCCAAGATTTCAGCCCTCTGGTACTCGTCAGCGAGGCGCAGGTAGGCGTTGCCCGTCTTCCTGAGCGCCTGGACCCGTGGACTGGGCGGCGGATCGGCCTCCGCCCTCGCGGCCTTCTCCCACAGGTCGAGGAAACGCCTGGTGGTCTCGTCCAGGTCCATCCTGCGGCCGGTGGGTGCGAGCTCTACGAGCAGGGCGATCAGCCGCTGCATCGTCTCGGAGTCCGGCAGTCGGGGCTCCGACAGCACGTAGCTCATCGTGCTGGTGCTCAGATAGCCGGGGTCTTCCGGTGTCCCCGAGCTCTGGGAGATTTTGGAAAGGCTGGGGCGTCCCACCGTCATGTGCAGGTCGTGAAGGCCGTAGATGAGATTCCTCAGCGGTCCCACGTCGATCTGAGGCTTTTTCAGAATTCCCGGCCGCCCCATCGCTTCACTCCTCATTCAGTGTCCAGAACTATCCAGGACTGTACAGAGCTATCGAGCTGGCGGCCGACCCTGCGCGACCGGTGTCCGGGGGCTGGAGGTGCCCAGCCAGTACTGGATCGGGGCCCAACGGACAGGTGAAGAGTCCTTCTCAGGGCACCCGCCGGGTGCCCTGAGAAGGAGGTTGATCCCATGCTTGACCTGATAGTTGTCGCAGCTCTTGGGCTTATGGCCGAGCTGCCTGCGGACCTTGTCGCGGCTGCCGTGATCGGGGTCTTCGGGGCCGTTGTGCGGGCGTGGCGGCGGCGCGCGTCCAAGTCGAAGTGACCTGCGGTGTGCTGCCGGCCCCGACCGGCAGCACACCAGCGTCCCTGCCGATCCGCTACCGGGCTGCGGCAAGGTCCGGAGCGCGCAGGGGCCGCAGTCCGCCGTGCAGGCCGGGGAGCTGGACGGAGTACCGGCCGAGCATGATCACATGGTTCCGCACGAACGGGGATAGCAGGGCGACGGCTGGGGTCGGGCACGCGGCCCTGACGGGCTACAGCGCGACGTACTCGCGGATCCGGCCGCGCACCATGGGCCGGGTGCCGCCGAGGGTGAAGGGCAGAGTGGGGAACCGTTCGGCGAGTTCCGTCGCGCTCAGCGGGCCGCCGAGCGGCAGGGCCGCCTTCTCGCCGCTCTGGCCCCACTCCACCGCACGGACGATGTGGCCGCCGCGCTCGCGCTGCTCCAGGTCGCCCGCGACGACCTGGAGGGTCTGGAAGGTGCCCTGCTACTGGCCGCCAGTACGGCCAGCACCCGCACGGGCAGGCCGCTGCTGACGTTCCGGCAGATCGCCGCCGCACTCGGCGTGGAGTCCGAGCAGGCCGCGCAGGGCCGCTACCGCCGCAGGGTCGGCACTCCGAACGCCTGCTCCTCCGGCATCGACGGCACGCTGTAGCGACGGCTGTCAGCCGCTCGCCTACGTCCTCCCTCGGATTCCGCGCGAGCCGGGCCCGGTTGCGAGATGATTCCTGACTCGCTGGGACCCTCGTCACTGGCATTGAGTTACCTCCGCGCCATTGACGGGATCTTCGGCCCCGCGCACCAGGAAGACGGCGAGGAGCACCCGAACGGGATCGATTCCGACCTGCGATGCCCCATCCGTTTCTGAAACCGCGCATGAACCGCCACCGCCGGACCCCTCCGAATCACCACGAATTCGTTACTCACGCCCGGGGAGGGATGCGCAGTACCGGGCCCATGCCCGCGCCGCGGTGACGGTGCGCTCCAGGTCTTCCGTCCCGTACTCCTGCCACGCTTCCCACCATCGGGCCTCGGCTTCGGTCAGGACGGTCACTGCCTCCCGGGAGGCCTCCGTGAACGCGGGGATCTTAGCGCACCAGCGTGCGGCCTGTTCAGGGGTCTGTTCGCCGTCTAGGACCAGCCGGAAGCCCCACAGTGCTGTATCCAGCCAGGCTGGGGCGCGCATCGCCCACGCCCAGTCGACCATCCACACCCGGCCGTCCCGGCCGGTCATGAAGTTGGTGGCCGCCGGGTCGGAGTGCGCGAGGCGGTCACCGGTCAGGAAGGGCTCGGCGGCCGGGTCGCAGTACTCCCCCCACTTATCCCACGCCGTCCGTTGCACCACCGCCGGCGCGGCCCGCAGGCTCAGCTCGCGCAGCACTTCGGCGACAGCGTCCAGGTGCTCGCCGTCGTCACCGAAGTAGGTCCAGGACGACGCGTCCAGGCCCTCAAAGCACACCACGAGCCAGCCCCCGGCCTCCTCGTGCCACAGCACCTTCGGCGCGCTGGGGAGAAGGAACCGGGCCACCGCGACCTCGGTCCGCAGCTCGCCGATCCGCTCGTGCGCCACCGGCAGCCCCTTCAGGAACACCATCCCTGAGCGCGTCGTCGGCCAGGCCCAACAGGCGAGCGCCGAGCTGGTGCTGTTCTCCACCTCAACCCGCGGGCAGTCCTCACCGACCCGGGCCGCGATCACGGCCCGGGTCGCAGCGGGCAGCTCATCGAACGTCAGCCGCTCCACATACACGGAACCGTCAGCTCCCCGGCTTGGGCTGCTCGGGGTTGCTCGGCGGGAAGGGCGGATTCTTGTCCGGCCTGGTCGGCGGCCCGGTGGAGGGGCCGCCGGGTGGCGGCTTGGACGTGGGCCCGGGAGACGGGCGCCTGAGCTCGGGGAACGTCATCGTCATGCCAGGAAGGTACCGCTGGCTTCATCGCTCCGCCGGGGCGTTGCCGGGATTGGCGCCGGATCATGGCGGGACAGCGTGGGCCACCGCGACCCGGGTCCGCATCTCGGTGCCCGAGGACTTCCGCCTGGGCCGCACGTCCTGCCTCAGCCGACCCGCGTACTCGCCGCGCTGTCGGTGCGGCCCTCTACGGTGTCGTCATGTCCAACTACCAACAGCCGCAGCCGAATCGCAGGCTGATGTGGGTCGAGTACCCCGACGGCACCCACCTCGACCGTTCCCGTACCTCCGTCGGCGGGATGCGAGGTACCGCTCGCAGTGACCGGGACAACATGCTCGTCGCCCAGGCCGAGCTCTACGACGCTCGCGACCGGTACGACGACGGCTATAGGGACGGCGTGAGGAACCTCGTCGTCAACTGCGTCACCGACATCGTGGTGGACGTCGCTCACACCGTGACGGTCGCGGCCTTGGAGACCGCCACCCCGTACCTCAAGGACGGGGCACGCCGATTCAAGGAGAAGCTGCGACGCACGCCCAAGAACACCCCGGCCACCGAGGCGGCGCGGGAGGCCACCTTCAAGGGGGCCACTGCATCTGGTCTCCGGCGGCCGGAGACCGCGGCCGCCGACGGCCACGACCCGGCGGATCTCGTGCTGCGTGCCGAACAGGGGGACACCACCGCGCAGGCCGCCGCTCTGGAACGGATCAACAGGCGGGCTGTCGAGACGTACGCCCTTGCCGTGCACTACGCCGCCGGCCAGCTGGCGGCTGACGTTGCCGGCGAGGCCCTGCGTCAGGCCCTGGCTGCAGCCGCGCCCGGCTACATTGCTGCCGCCCTCGAGCGCCTCGCCTTCGACGAGGCGCTCGGCCTGACCCCCGCCCAGCAGGTGTGCCTGCGAGATCGTGCCGTGGAGCTCGACGCCCGCGTGGTCGAAGACCTCACCGGCGTCGCCGCTCCGATCTCGTAGCCGGACGCTTCGGAAGTGATCGTGGGCGGAGCCCGTGTGGTCGGATCAGGCTGCCAGCCCGCGGGCGGCGGTCGGGCTCTCGCTCCAGGACAGCTTCTTCTTGCGATAGGCGTCGAACGCGGTGGAGCGCGGCGAGTGCCGGGAGTGCACGGCGACGACTTCGGCCGGATTCCCGGCGTCCAGCATGGCCTGGATGCAGCCGCGGCGCATGGAGTGCCCGGTGATCCGGCGGCGCGCGGCCCGCGCCGCGCGCCGGGTGGTACGCCACGCCTTCATGATCCGGTTGGCCTCCTGCGCCGAGCAGGTCCCACAGCGCCGTGATGACGGCCCTCGTGGTGGCCTCGTGGTCCGGGAGCGGGCACGGTTCGGCGGTCAGCTGGGTGCGCAGCGCGGCCAGGTAGGCATGTTGCAGAGCGTGGTCCGCGAGGGCGGCGATGACCGCGGGAACATCGGCGGCCCACCTGGCCGGGTCGGTGGTGACGAGCCGGCCCAGGACGGTCCGGGAGTAGTCCGGGGACAGGGAACCGGTCTGCTGCTGTTGCCACAGGAGCGCGACGGCCGCCGTCGTGCCCTGGCTGGTGGCCACGTCCGCGAGGTCCCGCGCGGCGGCGATGAGGGTGTAATCCGAAAGTGCGGCGGCGGTTGGGCCGGAGCGGGGCCGAGCAGGGAGGTCATCGCGTCGACTACGGGCTGCCACGGGGCAAGCACCGATGCGGGCAGCACCGGGGACAGCGACCACACCACGGACCAGCCCGCCGGGGCCGGGGCACTCCCGTCGGCCAGAGCGCTGCGGCCCGCGTCGAGGGTGCCCCCGGTCGGGGCCGGGCCGAGCGCGGCCGTGAGGACCTCCTTCAGCTTCGGGAGGGCATCGGGAGGGCAGCGGTCGAGGGCGGCGGTGACCAGGTCAACAGTGTCGGCGCCGACAATCTCGACCTGCCCCAGGCGGGACAGGAGGCCGCGGGCCGCCCGGCACAGCCTGCTCGACCCGTATTACTACGGGCTGGAGTTCCACATCCGCTGCCGGCTCGGCCAGACGTACGCGACGGCAGGCCGTCTCCGTGAAGCACGCGAACAGTTCCGGACCGCTCTTGCCGTACCCGGCGCCGAAACCCACTTCCTCGAAGACGCACGGGCCGAGGCAGGCTTCCGTACCTGCGGAACCCCCCGACCCGTCCGTGATACGGCCGAGGGAAACCGCTCAGGTGAACCCTGGCGCCCGACACCGTGCCGTTACGGGAGGAGGACTGATGGGACTCGCGCGGCTGCGAGGGCTGGGTCGAACCCGAGGGGGGTGTGGTTTCCCCGGCCTCTGCCGAAGAGCTCCGGGCGGGCGTTCACCAGGCCCCAGGTCGCGATGATGTACTTCAGGTAATCGTCGAGGTGAGTCAGCCGGGAACCGTGGTACGAGGCCCCATGGTCATCAAGCAGCATCATTTTCCATTCCTTCTCCCCTGGCTGCACGACGAAAGCCATGGCGAAGAAATCGTCAACGAGATCGAAGGGGCGCAGCATCTGTTCGAACTTGTTTTCGGTGTAGGTTTCTCCGTCGAAAACAAAATACTTCGGGTCTTTTCCTGCGTCGGGTTCAATGGAAGGTACGGCATATTCCTCATCGAAGAGCATTTCTTCCAGTGGAATGATCCGTATGGACCCTGCGGTTGTGTAGAGGTTGTGGCGACTTACGGCTTCCGAGAAATCCTCGGCCACTCTGATCCGAGTCAGTTCGTCAAGGGTGGGACGGAAGCGCCAGCACAGGGTCGCGTGTGCCATTGATCGGTACAGTCGGCGTACTGATTCCGGGATTCCCGTTCCCAGCGCCTCCTCGACCTCTGTTATCGATTCTTCTGGGAGCGGTGCACCGATGTCGAAAGATGTCAGCTCGAGTCTCGGATCCTCCTGGATACGGCTCGCCAGCACTTGCAGTTCAGTTTGGAATTCAAATTCAAGAGTCATGGTGTTTTCCGGCTTTCTGTCGTACGTCGTTCTCTGAAGTGCCCTGTCGGTGGGCGATGATTCTTTCCAGTGCAAGGTCGGTGACGTCTTGCTCCATGACGACGGTGGGCAGCAGTCCGAGGGGACCGCAGCGGCCGTCTCCTCGGGTGAACGGCTGGGGTTCGGTGTGGCCTTCGGTCGGCTGGCGGTCAGCAGTCCGGCTGACTCGGCTGATCGAAGAGCCCGGCAGTGTCCGCCGGATTGTGCGCGAGGTGCTTTCGCAGCTCTGCGGGGGAAACGATGGGGTGATCCACTTCCGGTTGGCCGGTGTGCGTGAGGCCGGGCCGGCTGAGCCGAAACTTCCCCCGGGGTCCCGGTAGTACGAGTAGGGAACTCCCGCGCATTGACCTCATTCGGCGTGCCTCGCGATCCGCGCATCAAGGCGGACTCTCAGTTCGCTGTAGTCGGCGTCCGGAAAATTGGACTCCAAAAAGTCGAACGACTCCTGAACGGAACGGGCTTCACGTTGCCGGACGGACTGCTCTTCAAGGAGGCGGTCGAAGTGCCTGTTCGTCGTGATCGAACTGGTCGGAGGTCTCTGCGCAATAGATCCTGCGCCTTGTCGGCGTTCGCGATCTCCTATTCCTATTCCTCTTCCTCGGGATCGCATCCGATCAGCAGCAGGATCCTCAGGCGTGGACACCGGCGCAGCCCGCGCGGGTATCGTGCGTGGGAACATGTCGAGCTTGCTGCTGATTCACGGGAAGGGCTTTCCCACCCTCTCTCGATCGCCTTCCGATGGCCGGGCCGATTTCCATCGATCCGGATTCTTCTGAGCGCGACGTCATCCGTGCTCGCCTTTCATGTGTCAGGATCGATTTGACGTCGATTGGTAGCGGTGCTGGCTGCCGTTCGGCGGAATGTCCAGACCGCGTCGAACGGCTCTCATTCCTGAGTGAGGTCGGGGCGGCCCCGTGCGGGTGAGTACACAAGGTCGGGTGCGCGGGAGAGGTTGAGAGTGAAGCCGGTGACGTGTGGCCCGTTGTGGCGGAGGTCGAGGGTGTATCCGGGGCCCGTGTAGGTGTCGGGGCTGGTGGGCGTGAGCGGGTCGGCGGTGCCTCGGCGCCAGAGGTGGAGGCGGCCGTCGCAGCGGGTGAGGCGAAGGGTTCCTGGCAGGTCCGGACAGCGGTAGGTCCCGGCTTCGGTGTGGACTCCGCTCGTCGGGGCCGGGGTTGCCTCTTCCCGCAGGGGGATGGCGGTGATGTCGACGCGGATTTGCTGGCGGTGGACGGCGGTGACCGGTGGTGGGGTGTCCGGTGTGATCAGCAGGAGATCGATGTCGGACCGTGCGTGGGCCAGGCCGTGCGCGAGGGCGCCGGTGAGGTGGACCCGGGCGCCGGGGTGGGCGGCGAGCAGGCCGCGGGCGGTGCTGTGCGTGAGGGCCAGGCGGAGGGCGACGTGGTCGTTCATGCCGCCCTCCTCCCGTCGTCCTGGGCCTCGGAGAGGGTGCGGGCGAGGTCTGCGACCCACTGGTCGAGGGCCGCGCGCACGTCGGTGCGCTGGGCGCCGATGTGCGGGGTGACCAGCAAATTGCGGGGTATGCCGGGGCGCGGGAGCAGCGTCATGTGGTGGTGGTCGATGGGGTCGATGGCCAGGCCGTCCAGCCGGCCGTTGTCGAGGGCCTCGATGCAGGCGGGCAGGTCCACGGTGTCCAGTCGGCCGGCGACGATGAGCAGCGGATGCCGCTCGCGGGCGCGGTCGAGGAATATGCGCCCGAAGGTGTGGTGGGTGTCGGTGGTGTGCGGGAGGGCGTTGATGTGGAGGTCGGCCCATGCGGGAAGCCGGTCGGCGGGCATCTGTGGAAGGCCGGGGTCGATGCTGGGGCGGGCCGCGTAGAGGATTTCACCGACGTGCGGGGCGAGTGCCCGGGCGCAGGCCTTGCCGACGGTGCCCGCGCCCCAGATCGCCACCCGTGCCCGGGAGAGTGGTGGGGTGAGGCAACCGGCTTTGAGGTGCAGGCCGGTGGTGAGCGCGGCTTGGCCCAGCGGGATGCGGCGGCCCAGCGACAGGGCGGCGGTCAGTGCCCATTCGGCGACCGCGGCTCCGGCTGGTGCGGGGTTGCGGTGGACGCGGATGCGGCGGGCGGCCAGGACGGTGAGGTCGAGGCCGTCGAGGCCGGATCCGGCGCGGATGATGTCGGTCAGGCCGGGCAGCCGGTCGAGTTCGGCGGGGCCGACCGGGACACCGGAGCGCACCACGAGGATCCGTACGGCGTCGGGGTCGGGCAGTTCGGCGGTCTGGTCGAGGGAGTCGGCTCTGTGGACGGTCCATCCGGGCAGTGCCCGGGCCAGGAGGGTCGTGTCGGCTGCGCCGGTGAGGACCAGCGCCTGGGGGCGGCTGGGGCCGTTGCCGGTCACCACCGGTCCACCAGGATGTCGCGCCGGGATTGGTCGGTGAGGGCGTCGAGGATGTGCTGGCCCTTGGCGGGCAGGAGGTGCTTGTCCGGCAGGTCCGCCAGCGGGACCCATTCGACGCCGCGCTGCATGGGGTCGCGCGGTTCGCACATGCGGGCGGCGGTGTTGTTGTCGGTGATCTCGGCGAGGAAGTTGTGCTGGGTTTTGTGCAGCGGGCCGAGATCGAAGCCGAACGTGTCCGGCACGTACTCCACGACGAACAGTTCACGTAGGCAGCGGACGTTCAGGCCGGTCTCGTCGAGGACCTTGCGGACGACCGCGTCGCGCAGGGGTTCGCCTTCCCGTGCTTTGCCGCCGGGCAGGTTGTAGTGGTAGTCGCCGCCGTCGTCGGAGTCGTCGTAGGACAGCAGCAGGACCTGGTTGTTGTGGAGGACCGCGGCCTTCACGGACACGCTGATCCTGGGCAGCTCGGGCATGCCGAACCTCCCCCTCGGGTGTGGTCGGTGGGTGGCGGGGTGGGAAGGTGACCCGGGTCAGAGGCTGGCGCGGGCGTCGGGGTTGCCGACCTGGAGAAGGTCCTGGACGTCGGCGAGCCGGTCCGGATCGAAGCGGCCGGTGCTGCGGAAGTCTTCGGCGGCCTCGCGCATCGCGTGCATCGCGGCGCGGGAGAGCTGGTTGGCGTAGATGGCCAGGGAGAATCCGGCCTTGCCGAGCATCCTTGCGTCCAGGGTCGGGAACGCGGTGGGCACGGACACCAGGGGTGCGTTCCCCTTCCACGCCGAGGCGGTCTGCAGGGCCTGCTGGCCGGTGGGGTCCTTGGAGTGGATCAGGACCGCGTCTGCGCCGCCGGCGACGTACGTCTCGGCCCGGATGATCGCTTCCTGGAGGGTGCCCCCGCAGATCAGCGCCTCGGTCCGTGCGATCAGCACCAGTTGGTCACCGCCGCGGGCCCTCAGCTCCTTCAGCTGGCCGCGCACCAGCTCCATCTCGGCCAGCTCCTGGTCACGGTGGAGGGAGAAGGAGTTCGTCTTCGGGTAGGCGGAGTCCTCCAGGCACAGGGCTGCCGCTCCGGCGCGGGCGAGGTCGAAGCCGATCCTGCCCGCGGCCGCCACGGTGCCGCCCGCGTTGTCGATGTCGACGATCACCGGAAGGCCGGCGGCGCGGCGCAGGGCCAGGACGGTGTCGGCGAGATCCCGCGAGCTCAGGACGTTCTCGTCCGGCAGGCCGAGCATGGTGGACACCTCCAGCCCGGACACCCACAGGGCATCGAAGCCGGCGTCCACGGCGATCCTCGCGGCCATCGCGCTGGCGGCGCCGACGGCCCGGACAGGGCGGCCGTTCACGGACGCGTTGTGCAGTTCGGCGGACAGGGAACGGGCTATCTGGCGGACAACGGGGCTCATGAGTCGTTCTCTCTCGGTGGCAGGGCGGGGAGCAGCCGGCGCTCGCGCAGAGCGTCCCAGGCGGCGTTGAGGACAGTGGGCCGGTCGGCGGAGGCATCGATCCGTACGAGGGGGCCCAGCAGGGCGAAGTCGTCGGGGCTGTCGGCGATCTGCCGGTGCACGGCATGGACGCGTTCCTGGACGGGGAGGGTGTCCCAGTCCTGCCGGGCCGCGTCGTCCGCACGGGAAGCGGCCCGGTCGAGGGCGGTGCGGGCCGTGGTCTCCAGCAGCAGCGTGATGTCCGCACCCACGCCGACGGCGTCCGCCAGGGCCGCGTACGTCCGTTCCGGCGCCATGGCGTGCTTGACCGCGAAGAACGCGAGTTCGGAGATGATCCACCGGTCGGCGATCACCGGCCGCCACGGCAGCGCGGGAAGGATCAGCCGCTGGACCGTTGCTCTCTTGTCCGCGCCCAGGGCAGCCAGGTAGCGTTCCCGGTTCGCTTCGCCGGGATGGTACTTGCCCTCCACGAGGTCCCCGGCGACGTCCTCGTCGAGGTAGTTGGTGGTCAGCACCGACAGGGGTGTGACCCCGTACAGGCCTTCGATCAGCCGGAACAGGCCCTTGCGCAGGGTGGTCTTGCCCGCTCCGTCCCCGCCTTCGAGCACGATCAGGGGAAAACGCCGGTCCATCGTCTACTCCACCTGCCCGGAGCCCAGCCCGCTGCGGTAGGCCGTGTGACGGCCGCGCCAGGGCAGGGCGTTGACCACGAGATCGGCGAGCCGCAGCTCACCGAGGTCTTCCACCAGGGCCGGGATGCCGGGCTCGGCGACGATCGCCTCGGTGACCGCGCGGCAGAAAGCGTTCCGCAGCGCGTCGTCCCCGTCGCCCCTGTGCTGAAGGGACCTGCGCAGCACACGGGCCGCCGCCCCCAGCGCCAGGAGGCGGGCCGTCCGGTTCAGCACTTCGAGGGATACCGGTGCGGTGACGTCGGCCAGGGTGCGGTGATGTCCGCCGGTGTGCCGGATGGCCGCGAAGGCGCCCGTCCACCAGACGGCGGCGTCGCACACGGCGGTCACCGCCTCCTCGACCGGGGTACCGCAGCCGGCCGCGAGGAGGACGGCGAGCTCGTGCCCGGTCGCGGCCAGCGGGGGCGTGCTCGCCTGGGCCGGGCCGCCGAACCGCTGCGGGAGTACCGTCCAGGCTCGCAGGCCCGCCGCTTCCACCAGGGGCCGCGCCGCCCCGGGCAACGGCACCGGACGGGCGAGCAACGCGGCCGGATGCGCCCCGGCCGGCAGGAGGCACTCTGCCGTGCCGAGCCCCAGTGCCGTCTGTATGTCCGGCAGATGCAGGTGGAGCCGCTGGGTGATCAGGCCGTCCGCCAGGGACTCCCAGGCATCGGTGACCGGGGGCGGTAAGGCGGCGGGGTGATCGAGGGACATGAGGATCCTCTCGCGCAGGAACAGAACCGTGACGCGAACGATGACACGCCGGACATGACACTCCGGCTCCGCGTTTGTGCACTGCGTCACTGGCGCTAGCGTGCTCCCCGTACTGGCATCACGTCAAGCACGTGACTGGCATCATGCCAGTTTGCATGCCAGGCATGTGAACTGTGCATGCGGAAGTACCCTGTTGGCACCATGCCGCGGACAGGGAGGCTCTACGCTTCCCTGACCTGGCCAACCCCGGGAGGGAGCACATGCCGCCAGCGGTCCCGAGCAGCCCGCGAACCGCGCGCAAGCACTTCGGTGCCGACATGCGCCGGCGCCGCGAGGAACGCGCCATCAGCGCCGACGACCTCGCCGTCGAGATCGGCTGTTCCGGCTCCAAGATCAGCCGCATCGAGACCGGTGAGCGATCCGCCAACCCGGACGACTTCAGCCGCCTCATGGACTTCTTCGACGTGCCCGAGGAGGACCAGGCCCGCCTTGAGGAACTGTTCCGCGCGGGCCGCCGCCGGACCAGGGAATGGTGGCACTCCTACGGCGACGTGCTGAGCAAGAACTATTCCGAGCACATCTCGCTGGAACACGAATCGGACGAGGTCTTCGAGTGCCAGCAGGCCTTCATCCCGGCCATGTGCCAGACCGAGGCCTACGCATGGGCCGTCAGCAGCGTCGGGTACGCCGCCCTCGGCCCGGACCAGATCGAATCCCTGGTCGAGATCAAGGTGAAGCGGCAGCGCCGCATAGAGTCCGACGACCCTCTGCGGCTCCATGCCGTCATCACCGAGGCCGCCCTCCACTTCCAGTGCGGTGGCCCCGTCGCCTACCTCGAACAGCTGCGTCACCTTCGCGAGGTGATGGCCCGGCCCCACATCGACCTGCGCGTCATCCCCTTCTCGAAGGGTGAATCCGGCATCGTCACAGGCGCATTCACCACCTTCAGATCCGACGGCCAGGAAGGCCCGACGGCCGCCTTCGCGGAGTCCGTGGCCGGGACCGTCTACATCGACGACGCCCTGGGCCTGCGCCGTCTCGACAGGCTCTCCACCAACCTCTCCGCGACGGCTCTGTCCGTCGAGGAGAGCATCGCCCTCATCGCCAAGATCGAAAGAGAACTGACATCGCCATGACCTCGCCGACCGCCGACCGCTACGCCGCCGACATCGACCCCGCCACCCGGCACCGCAGCAGCTACACCGCCAACAACGGCAACTGCGTCGAACTCGCCCAGATCCCCGCCCTCCCGGACATCATCGCCGTCCAGGACACCTGGTACCCCGAACGCCCCGACCTCCGCGGCACCAAGGAATCCCTCCGGCTGCTGACCGAGGCCGCTCTCACCGGACGGCTCACCAACGCATGACCACCCGCGCCGAGAAGGAGACCCTCTACACACTCGACATCAGCGACGTGCGCTGGCTGGCCGCGCCGGGCAGCAGCCCCGAAGACCGCTTCGAGATCGCCCACCTCCCGCAAGGAGCGGTGGCCATGCGCCAGGCGAACGACCCGGCCGGCACCGTCCTGCGCTACACCGCGGCCGAATGGCAGGCATACCTGGACGGCGCAGCCGCCAAGGAGTTCGAAGAAGACCTCAGGCCTCCCCACTCCTGAGCCGTCGCCCACCCAGGCGGCGCCGGCGCGAGCCCAAGAGGACGGGACTCAACCGGCGCCGCAGGGGAAACAACGCAGGCGACGAACGCCGGTCCCGGCTGCGGGGCACCCCGCAAGGGAACCACCAGCCCTGCCCGAGACCGGGTGCGCCCTTCTGAACGCGGACGGCCCACGCCCCCGGCCATGGCCGAACGGACCAGGACACGCATCATCACCAACGGCGCAGTCCCCACACCACGGTCCGCGCCGAGAACGCCACCGACGCCTCCCGCGGAACGGCCCGCTGCCCCCTCAACATCCCCAGGCAGCACCGAAGCGAAGCTGCGGGCATCCGCGAACGCGCAGATCCACAACTCCCTCGCCGCGGCCGCCGTCGCCCGGGAGGCCGGTCTCGCAGTCGCCACCATCACCGAACGCCCGGTGGGACTGCGCTGTCAGCAGTACAGCCCCACCCCAACATGACGACGGAGGCCGCCCGCAACGGCTGGGGCCTGGTAGACCTGTCCTTCGCCCGCAGGTGACGAGCCAGGTCACCGCGCAGCGGACCGGGCTCGCCGCATGGCTGCCATTGCCGGCCGCCGCCGGTTCATGCGTGGGCCCCGCCCGCGGTGACACCGAAGCCGGGCGCGGCCGTCACAGGCCGGCCGGCTGCAGATCCTGCTCGTCAACGGTGAGCGTCTCGTACAGCTCGACGGGGTCACGGTCCCACGCCAACCACTTGCCGTGCTGATGGATCACGCCCGGCTCCATGTCTGTGCCGGTGCTCACCTCGTCCGCACGCTCCTCGTCAGTCTCTCCCCCGCTGAGCGGTTCAGCGAGGCGTGTCAGGGCTTCCTGCAGCTCGCGGCGCAGCCGGGCCGTCGTCCGGTCCCGCAGATGGTTCCGTTCTTCGCTCAGGTCCTCCGCGAGGGAGCGCGCGGTGCGCTCGATGTCCGCGACGGCGACCTCACATCCGTACCCCGTTCCCTTGACCTGGGCGTACAACACGCTCAGCCATTCCCCACAGTGGTGCGTTTGATCGGAAGGGCGCAGCTCCCACTGGTCCAGGGTCACGGGACAGCTGTCGGCCATGTCCTGCGCGACGGGCTGACGGCACCCCGGGCAGTTGGCACGGGCGCGGTCCGTCCAGACCGCGATCGTCGGCGGCTGCAGGGCGGGCTGCGCCGCGTCGAGCACGGCGGCGTGGGTACCACGGATGTCGGCCGTGACCAGCAGCTCGGCGAGGTCGTCAGCGGTTTGATCGGTCATAAGGGTCCACCTCGTGTAAGCAGGCATGTCCATGGGCTGACGCACGCGCCAACACTCATGGGAATAGCTCGCAGATTGCGTTCTGCGGTCACACATCACGATGGTGCTCAGTCCGTATCCCCCCGGGGGGCAGCGATACGCTGAGATCGCCTTACCAAGGAGACGGACGTCGCGATCCCGCTGAAGATCACGGCCCGGCCGGGTACCCCTGTGACACTGAGATCCCGGTTTGTGGTGCCTTGGCAACCGTATGGTGAGTCTGCCACAGGCCACCGACAGCCATCCCCGGCGACCCCTCCTCACAGAGATCAGGGACCAGACCAGCAGTTTTCTGTCATCAGCCAGGTCGCGCGAGGTGCCGTACTCGTGCCGGCCGCACATCGGCGCGGGTTGTCCCAGTTGATGCGGTCCACAGCGGTGGCGAGATCCGTTGGGGGCATGGGGCGAACGTCCTTTCCGTGGCCTCGGCGGCTATACGGTGGCGCTCGGAACATGTGGTTGCTGACCGAAGGGACATGGCCCGTGGCACTCAAGGCGCTTCGCCTGGCATTGGAAGCGGTGTACGTGAGGCGCCTGGCCCGCAAGGTGGAGGGTCTCCCCCGCCCGCGGCACGTCGCGATCATGCTGGACGGCAACCGCCGGTGGGCCCGCGGAGCCGGGCACGACGACCCACGTGAGGGCTACCGCGTCGGCGGTGCGAAGGTCGGCGACTTCCTGCGCTGGTGCGACGCCGCCCGGATCGAGCACGTCACCCTGTGGATGCTCTCCGACGACAACCTGCACCGGCC
This sequence comes from Streptomyces sp. NPDC001787, assembly GCF_040297465.1. Classification (NCBI taxonomy): domain Bacteria; kingdom Bacillati; phylum Actinomycetota; class Actinomycetes; order Kitasatosporales; family Streptomycetaceae; genus Streptomyces; species Streptomyces sp. NPDC001787. Next base: position 186,612 of record NZ_JBEOZE010000015.1, on the reverse strand, counting down.
CGCGAACGAACTCGGCCCGCTGATCGAGATCATCGAGGAGACCGTCCAGAGCATCTGCGCGGCCGACGAACAGTGGCGCATCGAGATCATCGGCTCGCTCGACCTACTGCCGGGCGAAAGCGCGGGTGTCCTGAAGGACGCGGCCGCCCGCACCACCGGCCGCACCGGGCTCAAGGTCGACGTCGCCGTCGGGTACGGCGGCCGCCGCGAGATCGTCGACGCCGTCAGAGCCGCGTTCGAGAAGCACACCGCAGCCGGCGGCGACCCGCAGGAACTCGCGGAGAACTTCGACCTCGGACACATCTCGGACAACCTGTACTCCCCGGCGGGCCGCGACACCGACTTCATCATCCGCACCTCCGGCGAGCAGCGGCTGTCCGGGTTCCTGCTGTGGCAGTCCGCCTACGCGGAAGTGCATTTCGTCGAGGTCCTGTGGCCGGCGTTCCGGCAGATCGACCTGCTGCGCGCGCTGCGCTCCTACGCGGCGAGGGAACGCCGTTACGGCCGGTGACGTCATGCCAGGTGCGCGGCGCACTTTGTACCGTGGAGGGGTGAGAGAGGAACGGCCGGCCGGTAGCGCGCCCCTGGTGGACGTGACGATGCCGGACGGGCTGACCGTACGGGGCCGCTTGTACTCGCGCAGGCAGACGGAGTCTGGCTGGCTGCTCGACGTCGGGATCGTGTTGTGGCGGGCGGTGGATCCGGACCGGCCGGAGCCGGGCGAGTACCGGGCCTGGATGCCCGCCTCCAGCGCGTCCCCCGTGGCCGGGGCCGATTACGATCCGGTCCCGCGGATCTACCTCACCCGGGACATCCCCCCGCCGCCGCCCAGTTCGGTGCAGCCGCCTCCTCCGCCCCAGAGCTGGATCATCTGCTCCGAGCGGCGCCCGTCCGCTGCGGTGGTCCGGCCCACCAGGGTCCACCGTGCCGACTGCTGGAGCGCGGACGAGGGAGTCGAGGTGACCACTGAACAGAAGGCGCGGGCGGCCATGAGACTCCCCGGTGCACATGGCTGCCGGATCTGCGGGACCGACATGTCTCTCCGCGATCACCCTCGCGACGGGAAGCGGAGCTGAGGCCCCGGTGAACCGGAGTGGCCCCTCTTCTCTCGGATCTTGAAGTCCATTGCACCCCCCTGAGCTGGGGTGTTGCAACGACCCCTAGAAACCGCCTGCACCGACGGGGCCACTCCGGGAGGAGAGGTCAGTCAGCCAGTTCCTTCAGCTCGGCGCGCAGGGTGGCCATGTCTGCGCCTGCCATCGGGTACTCGGTGTAGGCGAGCTCGCCCATGACCTCGCCCGCCTCGTCGGACGGGGTGACCAGGAGGTAGACGGTGTCGTCCGCGCCGACCCCGTACTCCTCGGCCCAGTCCAGGATCGTGCTCGGGATGTCGAGCCCGATACGGCCGGGCTCGACGGCGTGGGAGTCGGGGGACTCTCCGCGCACGACGGACCAGGTCGCGGTGTGGCCGATGTCCAGGTACACGCGGCCCGCACCGCCCGCCGCCGGGCGGCCGGCGGCGGCGTCGCCCATCAGGTCCAGCCCGGCCATGGTGGACCAGGTGGCGATGTGGGTCAGGTCGCTGGTGTCCCTGCCGTATCCCGGGATCTGCCCGTCGCTCTCGCTGGGCTCCCACTCGCCGTCACGCCACGCCGCGGCATCCGCCGCGAACGGGCCGCCGAGCTGGGCCGGGTCGTAGCCGAGCGACCACACGGTGGTCTCACCCTGGCGCCGCACGTACAGGCCGCCCGCGCTGTCCTCGTAGAGGTTCGCCGCGAACCGCTGCCTGATGAGCTTGCGGCCCCGGTCGGCGATGTCCTTCACGGTCGGGCTGCTGATTCCCACCCGGTCGGCCAGGAGGGTCTGGCTGCCATACCCGGAGGCGTCGAGGGCGCGGGCATAGGCGATCTGACGGGCCTGCGTCCTCTCGGCGGCCATCCGCAGCGCCTCTTCGGCCTCCTCGGTGACCCACTCGGCGACCAGCATGTACGCCTCGGTGTCGCCCGCCGCCTCGGCCCCGTCCTCGTACCCGTCGACACCGGGTACGTCCGTGGCGGCGAAGAGGGGGCTCATCGCTCCGTCCTCGTCGGTCCTGGGGTCGGCGCGGACGGTCTCCTCGTAGAAAGCGCGGGCGGTGTCGTAGTCCTCGGTGTCCTGCCAGTCGACGTCGCCGGGGTTGCTGTAGAGGACGGCGAAACGGTGACGGCCGTCGGGGTCGGTGTAGGCGCGGACCACGATGGTGCAGTCCTTCTGCCCGTGCTCGTTCTCCGCGTAGGTCTCGCGGAGGAGCGCTCCGGCCTCGGCGGCGGCAGCGAACTCGTCCTCGCGGTCCTCGTCGATGTCGAGTCCCTGGAGGGTGGACTTGATGACACGCAGCATGATGATCTCCCTTGACCGTTGGGGGAGTTACCCCCGCACACCAACTTTAGGACCCCCCTAAAACTCAAATCAAGGAGGGTCCTAAAAGTCATACTGGTGACCTCATTGCGCAGAAGACCAGCCGAACGGATCGAGCCGCAGCGCGGCCGTACGTACTGTGCGACTGCGGCGGCGGCCGAAGGACGCGGCCCGGGCCCCGCTCTCGCAGGCGTGTGAGGACGTCGGTCGGTCCACGGCAGCGGCGAAACGGTCGATCGAACTGGGCCTGCCGGACGGACTGGAGGAAAGCAGGGGGGACCGGCCCCGGAGTGGGGCCTCGTGAGCGACAACGGCCGGACACGCGGCTCACCCCTCCGGACCGAGCGGCACGGAAGATCCCAGCGCGGTGGGCGCACACTGCGGGCGGTACCTGAACCGGTCCCGTACGGCGCGGGAGCCCCCGGACGCTTCCCACTATCCCGGGTGACTGGCGACCTCCAGGCAAGTGAATCAAGTACCCCGATCCGACGTGCCTTACGGGCTGATCAGTCAGCCAGCCACTTTGCTCAGCGGCAAGTCGCTGTGCGCGAACATCCTTGCCGCGAAACCCGGCTCGGCGCTCGCCCTGTCCACCGCCATGGACATCAGCACTGCCACGTGATGCAGGCTCGACAGCATGTCTTCGAGTGCCTCGTCCTCGTCGATCACCGTGTGCCGCTCCTCCCACCAGATGGCGACAGCCCCAGGTCCACCTGCGGCAAGACGAGTCACGATCTCGGCAACCGCATCATCCGCCGGTCGCGACTGCCGGAAAATGCGCAGCATGTCAGCGAATGTGTCCACCCCATAAATGTCAGCGAGGTCCGCAGCCATATCGTCAATGATCCGGGCCCCGGCGGCGTACACGGCGGTCAGGGAAACGCCGCTCCGGAAGGCACTGTCCAACTGATCGCCCGTGCTTTGGGTGATGCCGGGGCCGATGAATTTCCGGCCTGCGCTGGCCGCCACCCACATGGACCACGCGGTCTGCCGGGCAACATCAACGGCGCTTACCGGAACGGTCCACTCGCCGTGCCCCGGCTGCCAGTCCCCGTGGGTGGCCCAGTTCGCGGAGGCCAGGACTACTGTGGCCGTTTCCGTGACGGCGTCCTTCGGTGTCAGTTCCTCAAGGCCGGTGTCCAGCGTGGCGACCGGGTCTGCGTCCTCGTCCACTTCGGGCCCGAGTTCCGGATCATCCGGATCGAGGTCGCGAAGCACCTCGACCCTCCATGTGCTCTGGTCGACGCTGAAGTAGAGGTGTGCGCGGTGATGGTGGGGCATGGCATCTCCTTGTGTCTGGACCTGTTTGGGTGGGCACCGGATCGTCCGGGCAGGCTGTCGTCCTTCAACGGGGCGGCCCCGCCATGCTCCCGGCGCGCGGGTTACGCAGGGGGAAGAAACAGAGAAAGGGCTCTGGGGCCCTTCTGCGAACCGCGTCCCACTCCACGTCTTGCCACGCTTGCCCGACAGTGGGCCATGTCGCCTGACCTGCGTGAAGTGCCTCCGGGGAGGCGGGCAGCTTGCCGGTCAGAGGTCGGCGTCGCCGCCGTTGTCCGGCTGCAGCCACTTGAGTACGGTCGGCCGGGAAACCGCGCCTTTTGCGAGCGCGGCCAGCTGGTTCGCCGTGTGGGGACGATGGGACTCGGGCTCCTCGCCGTGAGCCACCCAGATCAGATAGCGGACAAATGTCTTGTTCCTGTCGGTGAGTTCGCGGGCGCTGGGCGAGGGAACCGTACGGAACAGCGGCTGCTGGACCTGGCTGACCATCGCCAGCGCGGACAGCGTTGCGGGGGACAAAGGCTTGGGCAGACGCTGCGCGTGCCTGGAGGAGTCCGTCGCCGCCGTCCTGGTACTCGCCTCTCGCCGCCTCGGCGTCCGCTGTTGCCACGGAATCGCGTCCGACCCGATCCGGCTCCACGCGTGGGTGCAGACTATGAATGGCGACGACGTCGCCGAACTGTCCTCGACCCACGCCTACACCCCCGTGCTCACCATCGGAGACCGCCATCACCAGCTCCGCTGACCCGATCATCTGGCTGCGCGCCAAGACCTGCGGGCTCGGCGCGTACCGCACCGACCTCGTCGAGACCTACTGGCGCTGGGAGCAGGACCCCGCGCTGCTGGTCGGCTACGGACGCCAGGCCCCCGAATCTCTGGAGGCCCGCACCGAAGGCATGGCCCACCAGCAGCGCGGCGAGAACATCCGCTTCACCATCTACGACCTCACCAGCGACGAACCCACACCGGCCGGCGTCGCGACCCTGCTGCCCGAGCACGGCGTCCGTACGGCCGAGTTCGTGATCATGCTGGGGCCGGAAGTCCGCAGCCGGGGTCTGGGCACCGCCGCGACCCGGCTCGCCCTCGACTACGCGTTCCACGTCACGAACCTGCGTATGGTCTGGTTGAAGGTCCTCGCGCCGAACACAGGCGCTATCCGCGCGTACGAGAAGGCCGGCTTCCAGAAGGCCGGCGCGATCCGTCAGGCTGGGTACTGGCTCGGGCAGGTGTGCGATGAGGTCGTGATGGACGCTCTGGCTTCGGAGTTCAGCGCCCCGTCCGTCATCACCCCCGCGGTTGCCACGCCCGCTTGAGCGCCTTCGCCCGTGGTGCGACCTCGGGGAATCAGTGGGCTCCAAGGTGGCCTGCGGCGTAGCGTCAGGGGGAGGTCCCGCCGCATCCCCCGTCGGCGGGACTCCTCGGTTCCTGGCCGGTGCGGCCGTGCTGGCGACGACGCTCCGTCAGCCGTGGGGCCCGGCCCCTGTCTCCCCCGCCGCTTCGCCGCGACCGGAGATGTGCAGCGCTTCGCGGCTGCCCTTCGGCACCCGCCGACCGCGGTGAACCTGGTGGTCCCTTGGTGGCCAGTTGAGATCCCCAATGGCGGCCGGCTGCCTCGGAAGAGACTGGCTGCCGATGTCACCGCGTATGCCCACCTCGAACTGGTTGGCGTCAGTAGACGATGGACACGATCTGGCAAGCCGCCTCCGCCAGTTCCTGGTCGCCATCGATGCGGGCACGGGCCACGGCGGCGTCCGGCTGGATGCCACGGGGGCACAGGCGCCAAGCTGTCTCCGCGTCCAGGCGGACGCATGCGGCCACGGGCAGGTGACGCTCGACGTCCGGCTCGGCGAGCGAGCAACGGTGCCCGCCAGCGATTACGGTCCAGGTGCCGCCGGCCGGGCCGTCGATCCCCACCTGGACCTGTGTGCCGGCTGGTGGGCGTGCCGGTGCGGTGGGTACCCGGCCGCAGCCACGGTTCCGCCCGCCGCCCGGGACCAGGACCGGGTCAGGGTCCGGCGCTGGAAGGCGTCGCGGCCTTCTCCGGCAGTGTCGGCCGAGCACAGGGACCACAGGCTGCGCAGGCCGTCCACCAGCACCTGCGCAGGCCTCGAACCGGGCGGGTATGCCTGGCGCGCGGTGGTCCATTCCACGAGCATGCGGCCCGCCCGCCGGGCCACCGCACCCGAGTCGACCTCACAGCGGCGCCAGCGTCCTTCCGACGCCATGCACCACATGGCATCCAGGGACTCCCGCACCTGCTCCCGCAGGCTGCCCAGATCCTCGTCGGTCACCGCGAGAAAGGTCTCAAGCCGTTCCGTGCGGGAGGTTTCGCAACGCTCCGCGAGCTGCTCACTGTGGCAGAGAGCGGCGAGCAGCCACGCTGCGCGGGACTGTTCGGGCGGTCCGGCGAACGCCATGGCGGCGCGCAGGTCCGCCATGAACACGGGGTCGTGTGTGGGCAGGGCCGGTGCGTTCAGCCAGATCAGCACGCCGCGGACACGTTCGTCGAGTTCGCCGCGCGTTGCCGTCGCCAGGTCGCGGCGGCGTCGGAGGTTGTCTCTCATCTGCCGGACGGCTGCCGTGTATTCCATGTCGCCGGCGGCTGTGGCTTCTGCCCAGTTGTACTCGGGGACAGTCGCGTCGCGGTCTTCCGCCGGAATCCGCTCGAACTGCGCGCTTGCCCGCTTCCGGTCCTCGTCGTAGTGGGGGAAATACTCCGCGAGCAGGGCGGCTCGTACCGGGTCGCAGGGCACCGGGACCCCGTTGAAGAACGCCAGCAGCGCCAGGTCCGCGGTCGTCCTGCACCGCGGAGCGCAGGTCAGGAGGCCCGTCACCAGGGCTGCTGTCTCCGGCCGGTAGACCCTGGTGCTCCCGATCCGCATCAGGGTGTCCGGCCCCGGCCGTGGAATCAGCCCGGCAGTTCGCCATCGCTCCAGTTGGTAGGGGCTGAGTTTCAATCCGGATCCTGCTGCGATCCGGATCAAGTGCCTGTCCGCCGCGCTGGGTTCAGTTCTGACCATGCACACAAACCTACGGAGCAGGTCGCAGTGACCTCCGGGAACAGGCGCGGGGCAGCCGGCGGTCCCCCAAACACCGTCAAATACCCCGAGCCGCCGACGAGGGCATTCTCGCCGCGAACCGTGTGCACCGGTCTGCGGCGGCCGGCGTTAACCATGTCGGTGATCGGCACGTCCATGTGGCGGTTCGGGCTCGGACTACGCGGCGTGGTCAGTTGCCGGGATCGGATGTGTTCTGTGGGGCCGGGCCGGTGTGGGCCACTGCGTGGGCCCATCGCTGTTCGACGGTGTCGCCCGCCTGTGACCCTCGAAGGTGTGACTCGGGGTCGGGATTGCCCAGTCTCACGAAGGCGTGGATGCCCGCAGCCCCGCCGTAGACCTCCAGCCGGTCGTCTCCCTCGCTCCAGAAGCCCGCGAAGACATACTGACCGCCGACCTCGATGGCCGGAGCTCCTGCCACCAGCGCCGTACGTGGGAGCTCGCCGACAGCACGGTCGAGCCGGGCGAGACCTTCGCCCAGGCGGCTGTCCGCGAACTCCGCGAGGAGGCCGGCCTCGTGGCGGATCCCGGCGACGTACAGGTGCTGGGCCCGCTCCTGGACCGGGTGGGCGACGTCGTCCGGGTTACGGTGCCCGCGGTCATCACCTGGTGGACCGGCGTCCCGCAGCAGCACGAGGAGGCTGCTCCGCTCTCAGGGGCAAGGCCGCAGTGGACACTCCAGGATCCGGCCGTCGACGGTCCCGATGAGCAAGTGCCCTTGAGGTGCCACAGCAAGGGACAGCGCAGTGGTCGGTGCTCCTTCGACCTCCAGCTCGGTGTGCCATCGCACCGAGCCGTCGGCGGCGTCCAGTGCTGTCAGGGCGCCGGAGTTGTCGGCCACGTAAATGGTGTCCCCGTCCGTGTCGAGGGCAGTGGCAGGATGATCGGTGCGATGCTGCCACTGCACTGAGCCGTTCAGAGATCGCCGCACTGTGTATGCCCCACCGGGTTGGAGCCCGTGGCCGTGGTGGACGGCGCTGGCATAGACCAGGGACTGCCCGAGTTCGACTGCGGGACCCCCGAAATGGTGCTCTGCCGGTACCCAGGAGTGCGGGAAGAGAGGCCGCAATGTCCCATCGGCACCCAGGGCGGTGACCCACTTCTCCCTGTACGGCTTTTCCGGGTCAGTACCTACAAGGACGTACGGGCGGCTCGCGCGACGGACGGGGAACGGGTGATTGAACAGGTCGAAATGGCCGACCTCCGGACCGCTCACCGGACCGTCGAGGCCGAGCATCATCAGCCGTTCGCGACGCTTGCGGCGGCCGTCCAACGGCCTGAGGATCGCCCTCTGGCCGCCATCGACGAGAACCGTGAACACGCCCGGACTCAGGGTCTCCAGCACCTGCCCCGTCTCGACGGCGATCCGGGCGACTCGGGGTGCGGACGTCTCCCAGCGCCTTCCCTTGTGGCGGCTGCGGCGTTCGGCGTTGGTCCAGACCGATGTGCCGTCGGAGGCCAGAACCAGCTGCCGTCCGCCTTCCTCGTCCTCGACCGCCCATTGCAGGCCTCCCGACGGCAGCCACGACTCCGCCAGGACCCCGTCCAGAGCGGCCAGCACGCGGCCGTCCTCCATACCTTCGACAGCCCACACGCGCCGGCGTACGGACCACTGTCTACCGGCCGGGGCCGCGAGGCCCTCAAGGATTCGGCGGGCCTCCGCGCTGTGATCCAGCCGGACCACCGGTTCCACGGGGGCGGCCAGCTCCTCAGCACCGATCGCCTCCTGCCCGACGACACCCCAGCCTGAGCGAACCACAACAACCGCATGACCCTGCTCTCTTGCCCGCGGGTTCTCCCAGTCGTCACACGGCGCCAGGACCAGACGAAGCGCCGTCCCGCTGCGCCACTCCACGCCGAGCACCTCCCGCGGGAACTCCAGGGCGGACACCACGTCGCCGGAGTCCAGGTGGATCAACAGCAGCTCGCCTTCGAACGAGTAGCCGCCGTCGTAGCGCCCCGTACCAACGGCCAACAGGGGAAGAACGGGATGGAAGGCGAGAGACCGAACCGGGTACCAGGACCGCACCAGGTGCCGACACCGCAGCCCGTCCTGCCCGTAGACACCGATCCGGTGCCCCGTCCATCGGGAGCCCGCGGTTCCGCTCCCACTCCACTGGACATGTCCGAGGTCCCCACCCACAGCAACCGTCCGCGACCGTTCATCAACGACGGCCAGAGCGGGTTCTCCGATCTCGGCGAATGGACCGTCGCCGAGCACACGTCGGACTGTCGGCACAAGGGTCATACAGGGGTCCTCCCAGGGGCGGCACATGAACGATCACCGTCCAGAGCACGACAGGCGGCAGCTCATGATCCCGTCGGGCGGCGGGGCACACCAATTGATTTCGTCCGGGCAAGACGCTGACCGTACAGCCCGTGCCCATCCGGGTGAACATGACGAGCTGACGGCATCGGCCCCTGTCTCGCGAGACACCCATCGCGAAGAACTCCTCCACACCCACTCCCTGACAGTGCGCCGCGCGTGCGGCCCAGTTTCGCCTCGCAGTCGACGCTGGTCACGAGATCCTGGAACCACGTCAACCCGCCCTGACCAGCTAGTCAGCCACTCCCGCGCTGCGGGGCAACCTCACAACCCTTACTGGTCAGGGCCACGAACACCCGTCGGAAAAATGGGGCCGCGCAGGGGGCGGGAGCTTGCCACAAAGCTCCCTGATTTCTCTGCCAGGTCCGTCTACCGCGATGAGGCTTCAGTCCGGCAGAGGGATACGGATGACGGGGTCGTAGGGGCGTTTGTTGAACCCGCTGCGCACGTTCCGGCAGGACGGTGCCTTGCACATGAAGAGCCCCTCGACGTTCTTCTGGCGTGTCTGGCTCTTGAGCCAGGCCTTTTCCAGGGACGTGAGGGGGCGGTGCTGTTCATCGGAGTCGCAGGTGTAGCAGTACATCGTGCTGGGTGGCACGACACCTCCTCAAACAGGGCAGATAGGCCACTGGGCAGCATATGAGGACAACTGTCGCGGCAACAGGGAGCATCCAGCCTTTTCGGCGACACATCCCGGCCCGGTCCCTTTTGCTGCGGCTCCATCTCCGGGTGGACCGGCTGGACGCCCTGGCAGCCGGGGCAGGCGGTGCGGCCCTCGGTGAACTCTCGGCGGCCCCGAACGAGGCTGTCCAGGATTCGGCGAGCGGCACGGAGAAACGGACCGGTGGCAACACCGGCACCGCGCTCCGTGCCGACTCAACAGGCACCCCCCGCCGGGGTGAGACGCCCGGGGCAGGAGTTCCGTCAAGGTCGTCACCTCCCTTTCCCGGCACTACACGAAGGGGAGGATCGGCTCGACGACGATACGAGGTAGAGCTCATGGGAGGCCACACCTCGACGCAGATGATCTGACTAAAGCCTGTTCCGTTGCGGGACGAGCCGCCTCGACGCGACGATAGGCCATACCCCGTCGGGGCCTGATGCACGGAGCGACGAGAGAGTGCTACCGAATGGCGCAGACGCGCAGCAGCGACGAGCAACACCTTCTTGAACTGGTCAGCTTGCTTCCCGGGTGGGAGGAGGAGCGGTTCTGGGATCGTGTTGAGAAGGCCTTGGGCCATGACCATGCCCGGGGCGATTTCAGTGCCGCACTGCAGAACAACGTTCAGTCTGGCAAGTTCATGCCACTCTCGCACCTGGTCCTCGGAGTGTTTGGCCAGCCGGAGCACCGCAGCGAACTCGCGCGCTTGATCGGGTCCGAGCAGGTGCTGGTCGCCTCCTCCAATCGCTCCGGTGTGGGCGAGCAGTGGATCGAGGACGCCGTATCGACGGCGTGGCGCATCTGGCTGCACTTCTCGGGAACCCAGGACGAAGATCCAGTCGAAGTGCTGAGCCGGAAATGGGACCTTCCTGAACCCTGAGGTGCCAATGCCGACACCAGGTAGAGCTCAGGCCGGGATCTCCGCCTCACCTCTTGGAGATGGTCTGCCCTGACGGGCTGCCTTCGGGCGAATCATTCCGCTTCGCGATCGAACGCCCTTTGTCTCCGCCCACCTTGGATCGCGCGGCGCGACAGCAGGAGCGTCACCCTCCCACCCACTCGTGGGGCACTCCGCCGGTCCAACGGACGATCTCCGGGTCGTCGAGCGAGAGAGAGGCGTCGAACGGGTCGAGTCCGGCACGGCGGAGGAACTCGATCAGGTCCGCATCGCTGTACGCGATTTCGAGGATCTGCGTCCGGCCGGCGGCCCGTACGGACACCCGGCGGCCGCCGGCGACGCTGAGCTGGTGCACGGTGACGGGCGCGTTCATACCTCCACCGTGCACCCGCTCACCGGACATCTCAACCGGTGAAGGCTCTCCGGCATGCCAGCCCGCCGGCGGTGGCATTGGCCCGTCAGGTGCCAAAGGCCCGTACGGCGGCCGATCGGCGCCCACCCGGGTCTAGCCCTGACGGGCCAGCGCCAGACGCTCGCTCGCGATCCGTCGGGCCGCTGCTCGTTGCCCTGCGTCGGGTTGTGCAGGCCGGGCGCGGAACCGGCCATCCTTCGGCGTTCTGGCCCGGGTCACGACGAGCCCGTGCCACCGTGCTCGGCGGTTAGAGAGTCGCCCGACCAGCGAGTCGTCACGGAAGGGCACTACATGCGATCGAACACGATGAGGGCGATTGCGAGCACCGCGGTGCTGCTCGCAATCGCCGCCGGCACTCTGGCGGCATCGGGCACGGCCGTCGCGGCGACGCCGGAACGGCACCAGACTGTGGTCGCTGGGCCGGCCTCGGCCACCGAGGTCGTGAACCTGGGGCTCAGCGCCTCGCTGGCGAAGCGGGTGCAGCTCATGCTCGCCGACCAATGGGGCTACTACGGCGCGATCGACGGCGCTCTTGGGACCGAGAGCTGGGTAGCCATGCAGCGTTACCTGCGCATCTACGGCTACACCGGTGCCCTCGACGGCATCGTGGGCACCGGGACGATCAAAGCCCTGCAACGGGCGCTGAACGACGAGTCCTACTACTCCGGGGCCATTGACGGCATCGTCAGACCCGCAACCCGGGCGGCGTTCGCGGCCTTCGCCAGCGACCTGCCGATGGACTGATGTCGGGGGAGAGGGCTTGAGAGCGTGAGGACAGCCGGGGCTGGTCCCGCCGCGTTGCGGCCGGGCCAGCCCTTTGACCATTTCCGGCAGTGCTCCCCTTTTCGAGCCCTACCCGTCTCCGGCACAATCCCACCGGGACTTTCTGTACGCCCCAACTAATCACACCCGCATTCCCACAGGGCTGACCCACCTGCCAGGACAGCCCTCAGGCGCAGGTGGGTGTGGCGCAGTCGGGGGTGCGTTCGTGATCGACGTCCCAGTGCACTCGGTAGAAGTGCTGGGCGGCCCGGCGCATGAACCGGTTGAGGTCCGGGCTGTCTCGTTCCGGTTCGACGGCCAGGAAATGGCCGGGCGTGGCGTCGGCGTGTGGGCCGGCGGTGGTGAGGGCGTGCAAGGCGTGCGGATAGTTCATGCGTCGGTCGATGACGTCCAGGTCGAGACCGCGGTCACGTACGGCGTCGGTGAGCCAGTCGACGAAGCTGGCTGCCTGGGCGCGTTGCGTGTCATCGTCAAGATCCAGGTAGGTCACGAGACGTCTCCGTTCGAAATTCGGGAGGTCGCGGCCGTGGTTCACGGCTGCCGGCACCTCCGCTCTCGCGGAGAAGAGGGAGTCCGTCGGTATGAAGGTCCCTGTGCCGTCCACGCTAGCACTGCCGCGGCGGGGGCCAAGGGCAAAAGGAAGCCGCCGCTTTCCTCGCGAGCCACATCGATGCGCAGAGCTGGCGGGAGGCCATCTCGCAGCCGCCCAGAGGGGGCCGTCGGCAGCCCGGCCGGTGACGCGACCGCAGACGGGGCCACCGGATGTCGGTAGACGCCTCTACTGTGGTGCGGTCTTTGCTGTCAGTGACGATTGCCCGAGGCTGATGCGAACAGCGCCGGGCGGTGTGGGGAGTACGAGTGGGTTCTACGGCTGCAGTCAGCATCACCGCGCAGGCGCCGCCGGACGGCCGGAACGCGGCAGCACTGGACGCCGAGGGATGGGATCACAGCGGACTCACTCTCATGCCGGCTCTCCTCGCCGTCGGGCCGTTGGGACAGAGGTCCACAGCAGCACCTCCACCGGCTCACAACTAGGCAGTGGCCGGTCGAACATGGGTGTGGCCGCCGGTGGGAATCATCTGGCCGACGCTAGGTGGTGCTGCGGACGCGCACGGCTTCTCACACATTCTCACAAGTTGACGGTCACCCTGCGACGACAGCGGGCTCGCCCGTTCCTCCGCTGGAAACGTACAGCCCCACTACTGTGTATCGGCTTGGCAACGCTGATTACCGGAGGCAGTCCGGCACTCAGCAGGGCATCGTCCTGCCCGACGCAGCCTGTGCCTGATTGATCCTGCGGGCGTTCTGCTGTCCCTGTGTCCCGCCCGACGGTGTCCCTGTGTGCGGGGAGTCCGGCATGGGGAGGCTTTCGTGCGGCAACTGCAGCTCGCAGCCGACCTGTTGAACCTGTTGATCCGGTCGCATGGATCTCGAACGGAGTGCCTCACATGTCCGATGTTCCGCCTGTTCCGGGCGTACTTGCCGGCCCTTCCATGACCGATGGGGACTACGGGGCTCTGCGTGCCGCTGCCGCCCTGTGGGCCGGGGCATCGGTGCTGATCACCGACAGCAGGGGGCGGGTCCTGGTCCAGCGGGTCGACTACCGCGAAGAGCATCTGCTGCCCGGAGGCGGCATCGACCGGTTCGAGTCCCCCGCCGCGGCAGCCGGCCGCGAGCTCTCGGAGGAACTGGGTATCACCATGTCCCTCCAGCGCGGCCTGGCCGTGGACTGGGTACCCTCCACCTCCCGTGTTCCACCCGCGATGCGGTTCCCCGGCGAGCTGATCCTCGTCTACGACGGCGGGATCTGGGATGCCGCCCGGATCGGCGAGGTCCGACTGCCCGAGAGTGAAATCACCGGCATCACCTTCGCCGAACCCGCCCAACTGCCCCTCCTGATGTCCCCGGCCGACGCCCGCCGTACTCTCGCGGCGCTACGGGCCCGCGTCAACGGCGCAGGCACCGTTCTCCTGGAGGACGGCCTGCCGCTCGCCCCCACACTCCTGGACCGGGTGAACGCGTTCACCCGCCCAAGAACGGCCCACCACTGGCCCTGGCAGACCGGCCGGCCACCGGCCGGCATCCCGGTTCGGCAGTCCTGGGGGTGGCTCTTCGCTCCCGACGGGCGAGTTCTGGTCCTCCTGGACCCGGCGAACGGCGCAGCCTGCCTGCCCGGCGGCACCCCCGAGCCGTGCGACCAGGGCAACCCTGCCGCCACACTCGTACGTGAGGCCTTCGAGGAAGCGGCAGCACAGATCACCGCCCCAGTACTGCTCGGCCACCTCCCCGACGAGAACACGGGCCACGGGCCATGTGCCCGGGTGCGGATGGCGGCCGTCCTCACCCGCGTGGGGCGCTCCCGCCCCGACCCGGCCACCGGCCAGAGCTACGTCCGGGCGCTCGCCACCCCCGAACAGGTCGCCGACCTGTTCGACTGGGGCGACGCCGCCCACGACCAGCTCACAGCAGTGCACGGGGAACGCGCACGGCTCGGCCTGCCCCGTCCACCCCGTCGGCCCATCACCGAAATCCCGCACGACGGCATCCTGCCCACCGATGCCACGCGAACACTGCCGTCGCGTGAATACGGAACGCGGTCCGGAGGCTCCGCGTGACGCGCGAGCCGCAGCATACGGCCGCAGCCCTGCCGGTCCCGGTACCCGTGGCGGCCGGGGTTGGTAGCGTCCCCGTGCCACTCATTCGCTTCGGCCTCGTCGAGGATGCGGCCGGAGAGGTCGTCTTCGTGCCACCGGGTCTGGATGACGCAGATCGCCCCGTCCGGCCGCGACGAGGCCGCCTTCGTGGCCGAGGAGATCGAACCGGTTGCGCGCCTTGCTGCCGGGGTTGAGGTGGATGCCGAGGTCTTCACCCCAGGTGCTGATGGCGTCGCGAATCTATGCCCCGTGTTCGTCGGCCAGGTCGGCGGAGTACGAGCCGAGGATGACGCGCCGGTGGGGGTGCTTCCGGAGGAACGCGGTCGCGCCGGCCCTCGGCCATGTCGATCCACGCGGTATCCACCAAGTTGAGGTGGCGGGCCTGCATCTCGCGCCGGTCGGTCAGCACTGCGGCCATGGCACCTGGAGAGCGGTCCATGGCCAGCTGCTGCTCCACCCGGTAGAGCTTGTGGACCAGCGAGGGCTTCGCTTGGGCGGCGACGCTGCGGCGCTGTCCGGGCGGAAGGCGCCGGTACCGGTCGAGGAGCGCGGCTTCGCGGTCACTCGTCGCCGGTACCACGAGCCGCCTCCTCTGTGACATCAATGAGGGCTTCGAGTGCGGCAAGATCGGCGTGCTCGACGTGCAGGGACCCGCCCTGTGCTCCGGTGATCTCCCGCTTCTCCGGCCGGTCGAGTCCGAGAAGCCTCGCGCGGCGCTCCATGATCCGGAGGGCCCGGTCGATGGCGGGGAGTTCACCGTCGCGGATGACCTTCTTGTAGGCGACGAAGAACAGCCGGTCGAGGCGTTCGGACTCCATGGTGCGCAGCTCATCAACGTGCTCGTCGAGCTCGGTGGTGCGCTCCTTCAACGCCTCACGGACGTCCTTGCACGCTGCCCGGATCAGCGCATCCTCGGCCGGGGGCTCCAGGCCCTTGGCATACCGGTCGACTCCGTATCCCTGCGGGTAGGTCGTCCCAGTCGGGTTGATGGTCGGGTCGGCGGCAAGCTTGCGGGCGATGGTGAGCCAGTCGACCCCGGCAAGGCGGAGGTCGATCGCGTCGGCGCGGCGCTTCGCGATGGCAGCGCGCTGGGCCTTCGTCGGGCGGGCCACGGCGGGGACCTCCGTTAGTGCGCCCCCGCGCCTTGACCATGATCGCATCGCTCAGTGCCGGTCCTGCTTCGATCTCCGGGCCGATTGGAGATTGCGAGGACAGTGTCCGCCAGTGCCTACCCAGAGGTTGGCAGCTGTTCCAGCTACCCCGGACCGAGAGCAGCGGTACGCGCCGCTCGGCCTTCCAGCTTGCGGAGGGCCTGGCCGGGGCGCGGGAGGTCGAGCCCTGCCCACCATCGGCGTCCGTCCGGTGTGGTCTCGACGCCGACATCGCGGGGGTATCGGCCGGGCGAGAACGGGACAGCCCTGCCTAGGAATACGGAAGCCTGAGTAGTCCGCTGGTCACAGCCGTAACCTGCGGGTTCGACTGGGGTCGCAAGGGTAGTCTCGGCGGCGCACAGCAAGAGCAGGGCCCCCTCAACAGCTCTGAGGGGGCCCTGCGTGCGTGCGGTATCAGGCGCGCCGAACAGCCTCGAATCCTTCGTCACAGACACTGGTGACGAAGGAGTGCCAGGTGCTGCGGGGGAAGACGAGCGCGGGGCCCTGCTTGACCTTGGAGTCACGGACGCCGACGCCTGTTGCCAGGTTGGCGGCCTCGATGCAGGCGTTGCCTTCCGCACCGCTGTACGACGACTTGGTCCATGCTTCCTCGGGGGCTACGGCGAGGGCGGGCATGCCGGTAGTGGTCACGATTTTTACTTCCTTCGTTCCAGGTCCTTTTGGACTTCGTCAATGAAATTCGGCGTCTCGTGTGGTGCGAGAGCTGAAGCCCGCAGGCCATCAAACCTACGGGAGTATTTGCCGACTTCGGGCCGCTTGTCGGTAACGCTGGCCTGTCCGCCTGGCTGGTCAGCCTGGACGATCCTGCCGAGCGGTTCGCCCATATCGAGCAGGATGAAGTTCTGGCTGGCTCGGTATCCGGTGGACTTGGCTGGCAGTATCTGCACGGTGATGTGGTCCAGGGATGCGAGCTGCTTGATCTCCTCGAACTGCCCGGCCATCACTTCCGGACTGCCGATGGTGCTGCGCAGGGTGTCCTCGCTCATGATGACCCAGAGGTCGCGAGGCTCTGTCTTGGTGATCAGTGCCTTGCGGTCCATGCGAAGCTCAACGTTGGCGTCGATGAACTCGCTTGTCGTCTCGTCGACGCCCTTCGCGGACATGAGGAGTTCGCGGGTGTAGTCCTTGGTTTGCAGCAGGCCGAAGATCAGGGTCGGTTGCCAGGCGGCGATGCTCAGTGCGTCGCTCTCCATACCGACGTACTCGCGCATTCCCTTGGTCAGGTGCGGCGTGTAGGGCGTCCACCATGCCTCACTCAGCGACTCGCGGTGGATGAGGAGCAGGCTTTCGATGACCTCGGGGTCCTGTTCGCCGTAGTGAGCCAGGAGAGCTTTCAGATCCTTCGGGTTGGGCAGCCCAGTGCGGCCCCTCTCGACCCGCCACAGTTTCTCCGCTGAGAATCCCATCGCCGACGCGACATCTTCGCGGCGCAGCTTCAGGTCTTCTCGCATCCTTGCCAGCACCTTGCCGAGGTGTACGCGCCGGCTGGTCGGTCCCTTCGGTGCGGCCACTGACCCATCCCCTTCCGTAGTGCCGAGGCCCGCCCCAGTCGAGTCGGGTCCAACTGCCCCTGAGTCCAGTTGAACCGTCCGAGAGTCCGGTTCGATTCTCCCCAGGTTCCGCTTCGTAATGCCTGAGTTGAGAGTGTGGCACCCCAAGTCTTGCTTGCACAGGCAAGAGTTCAGTCAATCAAATATGCCATTCTCCGTGAAAATTGCATGGCAGGTTGCAGCGCAACTCTCCCGTGCAACACGATAGTTGTGCCACCTTGAGCGATGTCCAGAAGGGCACAGTTGCCTGATTCCTGGCTCATCTGGTGTTGCCATGCATCCCCACACAGAGCTGGAGGACTGGGCAATGACACTCACTGCACCCCCCGAAGGGTCGTTCGCGCAGGCGATCGACCCGAGCAGAGCGAGCAGCGCACCCAGTGGCTTCAGCGTCCGGGACGCCGCGGCCATCGCGTTCGGCCGCAGTGCGCCGATCAAGAATGGGCTGTCCGGCGCGGAGCAGCCCCGGCGGGCAAGGGAGTTCGCTTCCGCAGTCCTGGCCCGCTGGGGTCTGTCCGAGTACACGGATGACGTGAAGGTTCTGGTGTCCGAGCTCACGACCAACGGGCTGCTGCACGGGAACGGGACCGACGAGATCGGCGTCACGCTGACGCTCACCGATGATGGAATCGGTCTCGTCGTGACCGGTTCCCCGTACACGCCAGTGCCGCCCCCTCCGGTGGATGACCTGAGCGAGCGCGGTCGCGGCTTGCAGATCGTCGCGGAGCTGTCCGACGCATGGGGTGTCAGCGAGAACGGCGCCCATACGTGGTGCTTGCTCGATCGGCATCCGGCGGCGGTCGGCCCCGTGGAGTCGAGCCCTGTCGTCCGTGAACTGCGGTCACGGGTGAGGGCTCCGACGATCGGTGGCATTGCGCAGGCGGTTCAGACGGCCCGAATTCACACCGGGCTCTGTCTGACCTTACTTGGGTGGGCCGGTCCCGTCAGTCCGGTGGACGACCTCGTCCGGCTGTTGATTGAGAGCTTCGGCAGTGACGATGGCCGCGATGGGCCTTGGGAGTTCAGTCTCGGTTTCGGCCTGACCGAGGCTCACGAGCTCGTGATCGAGATCGAGGACAGCGTTCCCGAGTTCCGCAGGTTCGACCCGGCCGACGCCGGTCACGGCGATTTGCGTGCTGCCTGTTCGCTCGGCGCCGATATCACCTGGCAGCTGCGGAACGGCCGGAAGACCGGTCGGGCCTGCCTTCCCGCTCCGCGCGAGGCGTCGTGACCACGTCCATAGGGCTCTGCCCCTCTGCCGGAACGCAGCCGGGCACCGCCGTCGAGAAGCAGGTACCGCAGGTTCTGGACGCGCTCTTCGAGGACCTGAACACAGCTTTCGAGACCGCGGTACTGGTCGGCGATGTCGCCACGACCACCGCGAGACTTCGCGGCTGGCACCAGCGGCTCGCCACGATCGCCACGGCCGACCCCAGGCACCCGCCGGGCCCGGAGACGCATCGGCTCATCGCCTGCGGCCAGTGCCTGCGTGAGGAGCCCCTGTCCGATGACGGGCCGACACTCGGCCTGATACGCCGCCTCGCCCTGGCGGTCTCGGACCTGATCGACCAGATAATGGAGCAGGGGACCGTGGCGGTGGCCGAATGATGCACGACCCGCTCTGTCCCGAGCATCCGCCGGTACACGTTGTCGAGCTGCCGCGCCCTGAAGATGCCCAGGACTATGCGTACTTCGCGCACCGCCTCGCGGATGTGCGGCTCCTGGAGCGGAGCGTCGTCCTGAGCGTGATGGGGGTGGCGTCTCTGGCAGTCCCTGTGGGCGGCACCCGCCACGGAGGCTTCTACTCCATCCCCTGCACCTGTTTCGGCCTGAAGGTCCGCGACGCCCTGCTGCGGCATGCGGGCTTCCCCCGCCTGCGACTACGGCCGGCGCCTCACCCTCGCACCTGTGACGCCGTCGAGTGGGGCGGTCCCGAGCCCACCGCCTGGTCGGACAGAGCCGCAATCGCCCGGTTCCACTGCTTCGTCGAACCGCCGACGCCTGGCCGGCAGGTATCCAGAACCCCGGCGTAGCACCACCACCCCCCGTACTCCCTCCTCGGCGGCAACCCCGCCACCCCTGGCCCGAGGCCGCCGAGGAGGGTTCCCGTGCCAAGAGGAAATCTGCATGTGTCAGCACACCCCCACCTGCCCGACCGCTGACGGCGGACAGGGAAGCAGCCCGGACGGAGATGCGGGACCAAGCTCAGGGCTGGTCCCTCCTGTGCAACGGCGTCCTGCTATTCGAGGACACCGGGGAGCTGCTGCCGGACGGGCAGATCATCGCCCCGCACCGGCCCGGACGTAGCCGCGCGATGAACCCTTCCGCCTCCATGCCCCTGGAAACCCTCGCGGCGCAGAAGCTCGTGCCGTAGGGCACGCGTCACCGCTATCCGACCCGCGCCGGTACGAACCGGCGTACCCCAATCGAAGGAGAGACATCGTGCCCAGCACCGTTCAGGAAACCACCCTGCCGTTTGCGCTGCGGGAGGACAGCCCCGTGCTGCTGCTGAAGCCGGTTGCTCAGGTGCCCGGCGAGCACTTCGACCCCCGGCGTCAGGTCCGGGCCGACGCCGACGGCCGACCGCTCGTGCAGAGCCACGCCCATCGGGCATCCACGACCTCACCCCAAACCACCCCTCAGATAGGTGACCCGACCTGGACCGACGTGGTGGGTCTGGGCGAGGGCCTGTGAGCCTGTCACGGATCGACGTGCCAGACACCGTGCTCGTGATCACGGGCCCGGATAACGACACCGGCGAGAGAGTGGTCCTGGAGCTCCAGGAGCTGGGCGCCTCCTTCGTCCGCTTCGACCTCGCGGACTTTCCGACGAGCGTGGGGCTCGACGCAACGCTCGATGAGTTCGGCACCTGGCAGGGCCTCATCACGGTCCGCGGTCGGAGAATCAACCTGCACGACATCCACTCCGTGTTCTGGTGGCACCCCAACCTCCCCAGCGGGAAGGACATGGGGGCGGCGAGCGAAGGGGAGAACCTTTGGCTCGCCAGGGAGTCCGCCGCGGCGCTCAATGTCCTCTGTGCCCTGGACTGCAAACAGGTCAACCACCCCCGGGACACACGGTCGTCGCAGGTCAAGGCCGATGTCCTGATGCAGGCCGTCCGCGCGGGGCTGACTGTGCCGCCCACCTGGATAGGGACCCAACCCACTGCGGCCCGGATCTTCGGCGACTGCGCACCGGCCGGCATCGTCACCAAGACCCTGACCACGCCGCAGATCCTCCTTGGCGGTGACCGGGTGCGGATGCTCTACACCGCGCCGGTCGATCCGCAGGCCCTCGACCGCACCACGGTTCTCGGCCCGTGCCAGTTGCAGCACCGGATCGACACGGAGTACGCGGTACGCGCTCATGTGGTCGGGCCCGAGGTCATCGCGGTACGGATCGACGCGCACAGCCCGGCCGCCCACCAGGACTGGCGCGCCGACTACGACGCGCTGTCCTACTCACCCACCACCCTGCCCGAAGACGTCACCGACGGGCTCCTCGCCCTCACGGAGCACTACGGCCTGGTCTACGCCGCGATCGATCTTCTGGTCGACAGCGAGGGCACCGTCTGGTTCGTGGACCTCAACCCGGCCGGCCAGTACGGGTGGATCGAGCAGGCCCTTCCAGAACTCGACATCACCAGGAAACTCGCCCGGTTCCTGACCGGGCGCATTCAGCGCCCGCCCGCACCACTCCTGACCTACGCCTCCTGAACCACTGCGCCCCGCCCGCCCCGCCTGCCTCCCCGGTCTGGGCCGGCGAGCGGGGCGCAGTCCCCCTCCCTTTTTTTCCCGCGTCACGAACCGGATACGACCTCCATGCCCCCCCCTGGCGGCCAGGGACGAGCCGGCTGCAGGGAGATGTCGAGCTTCGCGCGGACGCTCGCGATGTGGTGCGAGACGTAGATCTTGCCGTGGTCGTAGATGATCGTCTCCGCCGCGACTGCGGGCAGCAGCGGCTGGCCGTGCGCGTCCACCAGTTTCTCCGCGTCGAACACCACCGTGGAAGGAACCCCGCAGTACGGAAGCGGCTCGCCCGTTCCGGCAGATGACACCTCCCGCGGTCGGATCGTCTCGAACACAACACCGGCCACGTCGGTCGACTTCGTCGATACCGGCGTCAGACACAACCCAGTGATCACCTTGCTGTAGAGCTCCATGGCGACGGTGTGGCGGTAGTTGAGGACTGACCGTTGACCGCTGTTTGGTCCGCTTGAACAGGAGCCGCTCAGCTGATCAGCAGGTGAACCGAGGGAGCTATAGCCGAGGTGATCCGCTGTCCTGGCCTGAGCCAGACCTGATCGAGAACCGGTGGGTTCTCCCGCCGATGCTCGTTCAGGATGGATGTGGTCACTGCGGCGACAGTCGTGGGACCAGCGAGCCAGACGGTGTGGCTTTCGCTGCCGCCTCGGGGTACTTGGTCAAGCAACAGAGCCGTCCGGAACCCGGCCTGTTTGGCCTGCTTGAGTTGACCGTCGAGCTTCTTCACGAGGGGGTCGCGCAGTCCGGCCGCGATCTGCGCGGCGATCGACGCGTTCCCGGTGGTGTCGGTGAAAGGAGTGAGTACCGCCGTCGGAGTGTCACTGTGGAAGCTCTGCGCGGTGGCAAAGCCATCGTCACCGGCAACGAGGCCGTCGATGACGGCTGCCTTCACCGCCAGCTCTCTGAGTCCGCGGTAGTAGTCAGCACCCCATTTCTGTCCGTGTGCACCGGTCTGGGGCAGATAGCTCACGACAATCATGCGGCCGTGCTCCTTAGCGATCTTTTCGATTTCGATCCCGAGCGCCTTCTCGGTAGCCTTCATCGCAGCGGGCAAAAGACTTGGGCGAGACAACAGGCAGTGGTCGACGGCCCATTCGTCCCCGGCGATGCTGATCACTGCGTCGACGGTGAGCGGATGGTTTTTGTCGCGGTCAGGGTGGGCGACAATCCGCGTTTCGAGGCCTCGGGCAGTCAGCTCATCGCAGAGCGCGCCGATGGCGGCATCTTCGTGATCTTCCTTTGCGGTCATGATGTGGTGGTCCTCCTTCGTGGCCGTTGGCCCGACAGCGAGATCAAGCACCTGCGACGCGGCGGGCTGAGGGACAATACCCCTCATGCCGAAGCCAGCCGCTCCGCCGTCAGCGTCCTTCCTGCTGACCATCCCGCAGGGGCACGCCGCCCGTCGTCTCCTCTCCTACACGGCCTCCCTGCCCCTGTCCTCCCCCGACGCCCAGCTGCTCGCCGTGGTCATCGCGATCAGAGCCGCGCGGGGCGGCACGGGCAACGCCGTCTCCGCCGATCTGCGCGAGCTTCGACTGGACGATGCGGACCGGGCAGTCGCTGAGCTGCGCGCCCTGGACTGGCAGATTCCCGACGTGCTCCTGGACCAGGACTCCGACACCCCGGTCACCGTCACAGTGCCGGACCTGGCGGCCGGACCGGAGGAGCACCCGCTTGCCGTCGGAAAGGAGCCCCGGTCACGGGTGTCAGGGTGGACCACACGCGTGTTGGCCACCCCGCTGATCGCGGACGCCCCGCCCGCCACCCGGCTCGCCTCGCTGTTCCTGGCCGGCCACGCCTCCGCCCACTTGAATGGCACCCTCCCGGACATCCTGCCGCGAACCTGCCGGGACCGGCTGCCCGACCTGGTGACCAGCGGCCTCCTCACAGACCTTGTCGGGGACCGGTACCGCATCGACTCCTCCGTACGGCACCTGGCCGGACGGCTCCCCCACCGGGCCGACCCGAACGACTCGCCACCGCGCAAGGGCCCGCGGAGGGTTCCCCGGCCCGCCCGGACCACCAGGGCGGAATGGGCGCAGTGGAAGCAGCAGGCCCGCCCGACGGTGCGGCGGAACGCCGAAGCGGTCGAGCGCTGCGCCGTGTGCCGCCTCCCCGGCCTCCAGGTGGCGGCCGCGTTCACGGCCACCCGCTACACCGGCCAGGCCCCCCGGCACGTACGTGACGCCTACGACGCCTGGAAGGAACTCAACCCCGGCCGGGGCCGGCAAGCCGCGCAGGCCACCGCCATGTTCAGGAGCAGACACGAACACGGCCCGTCGTACGGTCAGCTGTGCTCCGCCTTGGGCTGGCCGCCCAAGCTGCGCGGGTACATCGTCCAGCAGCTCCTGGCCGACGGGTGGCTCGCCGAGATCGGGTCCGTGCCGTGGACGCTGCGGCCGGGAGACACCGCCGCGGCCCACGGGATCCTCCTGCCCGCCCGCGCCGCGAAGCAGCATGCCGACTGAGAAGTCATCTCAATTGGCGGCTGACGGGGTGGATAGTCGCTGGTAGATAGGCTTCGGCCGCTGTTGAATGTGCTGGTGAGTGACTACTGGACGCCTGCCCATCACGCAGTTGAGCACGAGGATGCGGAAGCCCTGGCCCGCTTGCTGGCCGAGGGTGCCGATCCCGATGAGGTCCTCGGCAACATGACGCTGCTGACACACGCGATTGATGCGGAGGGTGATGGCGCCCTACAGAGTGCTCAGCCGTTGACCGTGCATACCACTGCTGTTCTGCTGGCCTTCGGGGCGGACCCCGAACTGGCAGACCCAGATGGCCGCACCCCCTTGGACATGGCCAATTACTATACCCACGACTTGGCGGTGAACCTGCTGGACACTCACATCAGTAAGCGAGCCTGCGGTAGCAGATGAGGGTGCAGGCGATGCTGGTGAAGGCGAGGAAGTGGTCAGATTTTCGTTCATAACGCCGGTGAAGACGTCGGCATCCGGCAAGCCAGGCCATGGTGCGTTCGGCGGTCCAGCGATGGCGGCCGAGTCGCTGCGAGGTTTCGATTCCCCTCCGGGCGATGCGGTGGGTGATGCCACGCTGGCGTAACCAAAGCCGCAGGTGGGCGTAGTCGTAGCCCTTGTCGGCGTGCAGCTTTCCCGGCTTGCGCCGTCGGCGTCCGCGGCGCGAGCGGATCGGCGGTATTCCTTTCACGAGAGGGATAAGGGCCTGGCTGTCGTGCAGGTTCGCCGCTGAGATACCGACGGACAAGGGCAGACCCGATCGTTCCGTGATGAGGTGGATCTTCGAGCCGTACTTGCCCCGATCGACAGGACTCGGACCTGTCAGGTCCCCCTTTCCAAGGCCCGCATGTTCACCGAGTCGATCGCGCAGCGCGACCAGTCCAACTCTCCGCGAGCACCGAGTTCATCGAGGACCAGACGGTGCAGCTTGGCCCACACCCTGGCTTTTGACCACTCGGAGAAGCGCCGATGAGCGGTAGCACCCGACGGGCCGAACGACGCGGAAGACAACTGCTGCCAGGTACAACCCGACGTAGCCACGAACACGATCGCGGCCAGCACCTCCCGGTCGCCGTGCCGACGCCGGCCACCACCCTGCGGCCGCGACGGCGCCTCCGGCACCACCCACCCGCTGGAACAACTCCCACAACTCGTCCGGCACCAACCGCTCAACGATCCCCACCATGACCAACCACTCTACCGAGTTAGCCAAATGAGATGTCTTCTGAGTACGGCCCGGCTCCGAGCAGAGATCGGAGCGAGTTGGTGGATCACGGCCCGGCGCAGGCCCGGCTGCGCGGTACGGTCGTCGCACGGATGGAGACCGAGCAGTGATCCCAAGTTAGATGTAGGAGGATCCGAAAGTGGTCAATGTCCGTACGTACCCGCTGTGGCGGGATCTCGCGATGAGCAAGGACCTTCGGCGGCGCTTTTCGGTCGGGGCAGCCGGCGCATGGTCCGCGACACCCCGCTGCACCGGTAGGCCTGCGGCGGCGCTCACCGCAAGTGCGGCAACCGCGAGGTGACCATGAGCATGGTTCGCTGCGGCGGGCCGGTGGCGCGAGAAGCGCGGTGGTGTCAGTGCCCCCCGACCACAGGCCTCCGGACCGGGTGACCCTGAGGGGCCTGTCGGCGCGCCACCTTGAACCACACCGCCGAGCAAATGGGGACACGTCCATGATGGCCCGCCGTTCGCCTGGCCAGAAGCCAGAGATGCCCGCCGACTTCGCCCGGGTTCTCCGGGATCTGCACAGCTCCCGCGATCCTCGGCTCGGTCCGACCCTCAAGGCCGCCTACGGTAGTGGCTGGCCCTACACCACGCTCGGGGCCGCGCTGGAACTCACCAGCGAGCGTGCCCGGCAGATCGGCCTGAAGGAGGACGGGAACGAGCTGGCCCTGGACATCCCCGTGCCCGTACCCGGCACGCCTGGCAGCATTGCCGACAAGCCCCGTCTGACCCCGGAACAGGCCGACCGGCTCCGGGGGCCCGTGCGACGCCGCCTTCGCGCTCGAACCCGTGAGCAAACGCGCCGACAGGCTCAAGGCGGAAGAGGAGCTCAACGATGCGCTGGCGGAACAGTGGCTCTGGGAAGTTGTCCTTCCAGCACCTTGCCGACGAGCTGAACTTCCCCGACCCGGACCGCGTCCAGAGGCGAGTTTTCCAGGCCCAGTCCCGCAGCGTCGGGCTGAGGACCACGCGGATAGGCACGAGCAGCGAGGCGATGCACAAGGCGCGGGAGCACCGCAACGCGGAGGCCGGGCGCATACCGGAGGACAAGCTGCGCGCCTGCCCGCACAAGGGAGCCGGCGACGGCGGGCCGCCCCCAGACCTGCCCGCTGCTCCTGGACGGTCGGAGGTGGAAAGAAGCTCGCACGAACACCCTCTGGCCCGTGACGCTGCGGAGGTGGGCCTGCTCTGGACACCTGGCCCGTCCGGCCGGAACCCTCCCAGATCTACACGGCCGTGCGGGCGAGAAGTTCGGGAACTCCCTCAGCCGTCGGGAACTCCTCGAAGCGCGGAGTCAGTTCACGGACGAGCTGCACACACCGCGGTGCTCCGATCCGGAGCGCCAGATCGAGCGCCTCGGTCGCCGCGGCGGCGGCCTGTTCCGGCTCCCCCAGCTCCAGGTAGGACCGGGCCTGATAACTCTGGAAGACGCCGTACGTCTTGATGCGGGCCGAGGGAAGCTCCGCCTGCCCCTCACGGATGAGCTGATGAGCTCGCCGTGTATCACCGAGGTCCAGCAGCGCTTGTCCGGAGTCGACGGCGAGGTCGGCGTTCGAGTACCAGCTGCACCACGAGGGCACCGGGTCAGCGGCGGGCACGCTCAGGAGGTTCTCGGCTGCGGTCAGCGCCCTCAGGGTGCTCTTGCGGTCGCCCAGCGCGGCGAGCGCGCGGGCCAGGCGCAGCTGGAGGAGGGACTGCGCCGCCGGGTGTCGGGCCCGTTTCAGTGCGCGGCGCAGGAGTTCCGCCGCGGTGTGCGGGCGGCTGCGCCAGGATGCCTGGTAGGCCAAATCACTTAACAGGCCCGCGCCGGCGTCGATGTCGCCAAGTTCGTGCGTGCTGTGCAGGCCCCCGATCCAGTACCGGGCCGCTTCTGCGTGTCGGCCCAAGTCGAAGCGGTGCCAGCCTACTTCCGAGGCGAGTTTGGCGGCCAGGGTGTGGAGGCGTGCCGTGTCCCGGGGGCCATGGCGTCGTTCGTCGAGGAGGTCGGTGACGGACTGGAGCAAGGCCTCCAGCACCGTCACGGTGCGCATCCGGTTCTCGGTGGCTCGGTTCGTGAAGAGGGCTGCGGCCTGCTCCAGTCGGCTGATTTCGTCGCCATCGACGAGGTTCGTGGCATCGGACGGTTCGGGCTGTGCCGTGGCAGTGTGGCTGGGCTGGGCCCAGGCACCGGCCAGCGCGAGCAGGGCGGTGCTGGAGACAGCAGATACGACGATGCGGCGCCGGGTGTGGTCCATGGTGGCCTTGAATGCCTCTCGCAGGGCGGGAACGGTGGTGGCGGGACCCAGAGCGACGATCTCGTCAGGGAGCAGCGGCAGCCCGGCGCCCGGCAGCCAGTACGGCCAGGGCAGCGGACCATCGGGCACCGGGGCAGGCAGACCGAGGGCCTCGGCGATGTACACCTGGTGCTGGTCGTCGGGCCGCACGCCATGCAATTCCCACTTCCGGACGCGGCTCTTGTCCACGCCCGAGCGCAGCCCGCGGCGCGCGGCAGCCGCCCGCACCCTGTCAGCGAGCTGCTCGCGGCTGAGCCCAGCCGCCTCACGGGCAGCGGTCAGCGGATGCCATGGGGTCTCGTCCACCCTCAAATCCTGGCAGACGCACCCCCGTTGTGTACGCAAGTACACAGAGGGGGACCCCTACGGGACCCCCGCCGCCCTCTTCACGCCCCAGCACGCAGTATCGACACTCGATCACCTGGGCGGCACCGACAGCAGGCGTACGCCCGCCTCCCGACGGGCGACGGGTCCGCCCCCGCCGACCACCGGCAGTCCGCACAGTGCCACCGGCCGCACCAACGGCGTCGGGCTCCGGCGCTGCGTATGAACCACAGCGCCGGACGTTGCTTCACGAGAAGAAGGGATCGACGGATGACCACTTCGGCTAAGCCCGTCCGCGTCTCCCCCCTGAGCGGGGTCCACGCCTCCTGGCACATCGGCAAGCAGTACCGCTTCGAGGCGACGCGGTGGCTGAACGGCCGGGCCGACGGCCACTCTTTCACCGCCGAGGCGGTGCTCTGCGCGCCGGGGCTCGACCCGGTGGGCTTCGTCATCGACTTCGGTCGTCTCGCTGCGCTGAAGACGCACATCGACGACCGGCTCGACCACAGCTGCCTCAACGAGCACGTATCCGACGTCAGCGACGAGGGCCTGGCCGCCTACCTCACCGGCTGGGCACGGACCCACCTGCCCGACGACGTGGCCGACGCCCTGGTGGGTGTGCGGCTCCGTACCGGCCGGCCGCGGGGACCGGCTGTGGGGTTCGCGGTCGAGTTCGAGGCGACGCACCACCTGAACGGTCTGGCGGCCGGGCACCCGTGCGGGCAGCCGCACGGTCACTCCTACCTGGTAAGCGCGGCGGAAGTCGACGGGTGCTCCGTGCCCGTTCCGGAGGAACTGCGTTGGCATATCAGCAAGGTGCTCGACGGGTCGGTGCTCAACGAGAGCCTTGACCTCAACCCCACGTCCGAGCAGCTCGCCCGCTACCTCAGCGACTGGATGGATCGCGGTCCCGCCACCCTTCGGGTTTCTGAGACCGAGTCGAGCTGGGCGCAGTACACCAGGAGCCGGTCATGAAGGCCCAGCGGACCAAGGGAGGCCTGCCCGCCGGGTCACTGCCTGTGCAGGAGATCTTCGGACCGGTCCCCCAGGGGGAGGGGGCCTTCATGGGGCGGCGGTCGTGCTTCGTCCGCTTCGGCCGGTGCAACCTGCACTGCCCGCCCTGCGACTCGAAGAAGACCTGGGACAGCAGCCGCTACGACCTGCGGGAGACATGTCCGCCCCGCACCGTCGAGGACATCGTCCAGTCCGCGGCCGCGCACGGGGCGGGTTCGGGGCTGACCATCCTCACCGGTGGTGAGCCTCTGATGTGGCAGCGCAGCACCGCCTGGGAACAGCTCCTGCAGGATCTGCCGGGCGAGGTCCACGTCGAGACGAACGCGACGATCGCCCCGAGCCCGGTCACCACGGGGCGGGTCGCGCACTTCAGCGTGAGCCCCAAGATCGGGCGGATGGGCGCCGCCGACGCGCAGAAGAAGCGGCTGGTGCCCTCCGTGCTGGAGGCCTTCGCCGAGCTCGCGCAGCAGGGGCGTGCCACGTTCAAGTTCGTGGCCGCCGACATCGGCGAAGCGGATGAGGCGGCGGAGGTCGTGCGCGCGTTCCATCTGCCACAGGACCGGGTGTGGGTCATGCCTCTGGGCGACGACGCCGCCACGTGGGCTGCGGCGGGGGCGGACATCGCCGACCACGTGATGCAGCTCGGCTTCAACCTGTCGGGCCGGCTTCACCTCACCCTGGGCGTCCGATGACGTGATGTCCAGCCCGCCGCCTTTCGCCAGGCGGCCCGCCCGCCGCCCGTGAGGGTCGCCTGCGATCAGCCGATCTTCCCTTCCTTCGTCACCCAGCAGAAGGCGAGAAGTCCATGACCATCTCCATCACCAACACCGGCGCCGCACCCGGCGGCCCTCAGACACTTTTGAAGTCCAGCGGCCCCATCAACGAGGGCCGCGTGGCTGAGCTCATCACCCAGCTCCTGTACGAGTTCGGTGAAGACCCCCGCCGTGAAGGTCTCCGCGACACCCCGTGCCGCGTCGCGGCCATGTGGCAGAACTTCCTTTGCCAGGACGCCCCGGAGGCCACCTGCTTCCCGGAGTCCACGGTGAACGGCCAGCTGGTCATCGTGAGCGGGATGAGCGTGTGGTCGTTCTGCGAGCACCACATGCTGCCCATGAACTTGCTGGTCAGCGCCGGATATCTGGCCGACGACAGAGTGGTGGGGCTGTCGAAGTTCGGAAGGATCGCGCAGCACTTCGCTGGACGGCTCCAGGTTCAGGAGCGCTTCACTCAGCAGCTGGCCATGCACCTGGCCAGCGTCGTCGGTCACGACAACGTGGCCGTCGCCGTGCGGGGCGTTCACCAGTGCATGAGCATGCGGGGCGTGAGGATGGAGCCGGCTCGCACCACCACCGTGTGCAGGCTTGGCCAGTTCGCCGCCGATGCCGCCCTCGCGAGCGAGTTCCTCACCCTGACCACGGCCGGGCAGCAGGGGGGCGTGCAGTGAGCAAGAGCATCGACTTCTCCGCGATCGCGCCCACCCCGTACCTGAAGGACTTCGTCGCCCAGCAACCGGCCCGCATCCACCATGTCGCCGCCCAGCACGTCCTGGCCGACCCGGGCTACCGCGCCTTCTTCACCCGCGAGTCCGCCCGCGACGCCGACATCATCGTCGACAACGGGCTCTTCGACCTCGGCTACGCGCTGCCGGCCGATCAGCTCGTCGCCGCGGCGCGGGCGGTGTCCGCCCGCGAGATCATCCTCCCGGACGTCATGCGGGACGGAGCGGCGACGCTCACCGCCAGCCAGCAAGCCGCCCGGGAGATCCGTGAGATCGCGGGGGACGAGTTCCGGCTGTGCGCCGTGCTGCATGCCCGCGACGACGAGGAATGGCACCGCACGTACGAGGCGATCGTCACCGAAGGCTGGGCGGGCGCCATCGCCCTGCCCGCCTCCCGCCGTCCGGACCCTGCCGGGCAGCTGTGCCGTACCCGGTGGGCCGCGACCGCCTATCTGGAGAACAAAGGGCTGGTCGACGACCGGCTCGTCTATCGGCTTCTCGGGCTGGGCCGGACCGGACACCTGGAGCTGGTCGAGCAGCGCGAACACGAGTGGATCTCCTCCGTGGACGGCGCGGCCCCCGTCACCCTCGGGGCCATGGGCATCGAGCTCCTGCCCGAGGGCCCCTACATCAAGCCCTCCACCCCGCGGATCGAGAAGCTCGGCCCGATCCACCCGGACCGCTTCCCGCTCATCCGGGCCAACATCGCCGTCGTCCGCGCCGCCGCCGGCAGCCAGGTGACCATCGCCGCGGAGCTTCGATGAGCTTGAGTTCCTTGCTGGTGAGCCCTCCCGCCGGGCTGCTTCACCCGGCGCCGGTCGATCCGGCCCGGCACACCATGAGCCGCGAACGGCTGTTGCGCTACCTGGAGATCAAGGTCCACCACCTCATCCAGGAGCAGGACTGGGACAGCATCCGGGTCGTCGGCGGCTACAACCGCACGAGGGGCATCTCCCGGCACGAGAAGAGCGGGAAGCTGTTCAACACCGAGCGGCCCACCGCCCAGGCGTACGGGCGGAACCTCCTCGTCCAGGCATTCCCCGGCGCCGACTACGTCCAGCACTACGCCCTGATCATCGCCACCTACCTGGCCATGACCGGACGCCCCGCCGACACCGTCACCTACCAGCCGCCCGGCGAGGAGGAGTGCCGCACGGCCCTCGACACACTCGACCTCGACCTGCACGGCGACGTGGTGATCGTCGGGTGGGGCCTGGAACACCTCGCACCACGATCCGGCGTGTGGACGCAGGGCCCCGGATACTGCTGGCAGGACGCCCAGGTCGGCGACGCACGGGTGGTCTACCTGGGTTTCCGGCACAGCATCTGGGGCGACGTCGCCGGGCGCACCGTGGCACGACTGGCGCGGCTGGGTGCCGGAGCCGTCGTCTACGTCGGGAAGGTCGGCGGCCTGAATCCCGGCACGGAACCGAACAGATGGCTGGCGACCGGCAACACCAGCCTGCTGGGCGGGGCGTTGGTGAGCTGGGAGGACTTCTTCGGCGACTACGCCCGCGCCCAGCCCGGGGTTCGCAGCGGGCTGCACGTCTCCTCGCCGTCGATCCTGCTGGAGAACCAGGACTGGCTGGCCCAGCACGCCTCGTACGCCTTCGTCGATCCCGAGATCGGCCCGATGGGGGCAGCGGCACAGCGGGCGGGAATCCCGTTCGGCTACCTTCACGTCATTTCCAACAACCTCGCCTCGCTCTATCCGGCCGACCTGTCCAATGAGCGGCACGGCGACGTCCTTCACCAGCGCGCGATCCTCGTCGACCGGATCGCGAGCATCCTCACCGCCCGCCTGACCGGCGGTGCGCCTCTCACGGGAGCAACTCCATGACCCAGACCACGTCCGCCCCCGCTGCCCGGCCCGGGCCGGGTCGGCTCATCACCTTCGTCGGCGGGGACGGGGCGGGAAAGTCCACGCTCGCCGCCCGCCTCCACGAAGCCCTCAACGACGCCGGTCACCGGGCAGTCCTGGTCACCAAGCACAGCACGACCGCCGCCGACCCTGGCCTGTCGGACTACCTCGACCGCCTCAACGCCCTGGTCTACCGGCGCGATACGCGTGTCGCCCAGGCGTGCGGGGATCACTACTGGCTGCTCGCGCTGGCTTCCTGGTACACCCTGCAGGACCGTCTGGTGATCCAGCCCGCGCTCGCCGAGGGCGCCCACGTGGTGCTCGACAACTCCCCTCACAAGATCCTCGCCCGGTACGCCGTCAACCCGGACATCGACCCCCGCCTCACCGAACGCGTCTTCGCTCACCTCCCCGCCGGGGACCTGGTGTTCTTCCTGGACATCCCCGCCCGGGAAGCCCTCGCCCGGAAGGGCTCCTTCACGTCTCTGGAAGCCGGCCACGACGCCGGGGGCGATGAGGCGTTCATCCGCTACCAGGACTCCGTCCTGGAGCAGATCCGCCAGCAGGCCACGACAGGTGGGTGGCAGCAGCTGAACGTCGGACGGATGGACCGCGATGAGGTGTTCAAGGCCGCCGCCACCGTCGTGTCCGAACGTCTCGACCTGCACCTGTAACCCCGCGAACCCCACCGGCCGCGAAGGAGCGCGCGATGGACCAGGACCTGCCCGCCGGCGGGAGGTACCTCTGCCACGGCATCACGTGGGCGAGCGGTGCCCCCGGGCTGCTGCTCGTCCCGCTCGGCGGGGGGCGGCTCGTCCACGCCCCGGTCATGGGCCGCCGCCTGGGCTACCGGGCGGAGGAGTCCGGCCCGTGGTGCACCGGCCGTTACCGGTTCGCCGACCGCTTCCGCGTCGAACCCGACCCCTGCCCCGGCATGGCGGCCGCCGGTACCGGCTCCCAGTGCGCCGCGTGTGGGGGGCGCGACGAGTTCCGCTTCGCCCACCACGTCCATACCGGCGGCCCTGTCCCCCAGGCGCTCGCCCTCTACATGAACCAGCCGCACTGGCTGTATGTGGCCACGTTCGCGGACACCACGACCAAGGTCGGCACGGCCGCCGAACCGCGCTGGCGTTCCCGCCTCGACGAGCAGGGTCCCCTGCTCGCCACCTACCTGGCCAAGGGCCCGGACGGCCGCGCCGTACGGTTCGTCGAGGACGCCCTCACCCGGCGCCTGGACCTCACCCAGACCGTGCGGGCCACGGCCAAACTGCAGGGCCTGGCCCGCCTGAGCGACACTGCCCCGGCCCATGACGCCCATGCGCGGCATGTCCGGCGAGCCGCCGAGGTCCTGACCGAACTCGGCATCCCCGTCGACCTCCAGCCATGGACCCCACCGGAACAGAGCCGTCTGGCCAGCACTCCAGGCGCCGACCGGCTCTTGTACCCGCACGACCTCCGCGAAGGCGAGCACGGACTGAGGGTGCACTCCGTGGCCGGCTCCCAGGCCCTCGTCACCCTCTCCGGTGACAGCCTCCACTACCTGCTCGACCTCTCAGCGCTCAAGGGACGCCGGATCACGCTCGGAGCGCACTTCCGCTCCCCGCCCGCCACCGTGCAGCCCGCCCTCTTCTGACCCAACCGCCCCTCCCACGGACAACCCCCGGACTCTGCAGGCTCCGTGGGGCCCGCGCACACGAAGCGAGGCAGCTCATGGCACCTCAGGACGCACTTCTCGGCTGGGACGAACCCGCCAACGCCCAGGCGTACGAAGCCTTCACCCGCGCCTTCCCGATGTACAACACCACCAGCCGGGACCTCGCCCGCCGGGCGCAACTCGACAACGCCGACCTCGTGGTCGACCTGTGCGGCGGCGCCGGAGCGACAGCTCGGGCTCTCCTCGACCTGCTCCCCGCCCGGGCCCGGGTGGTGTCGCTGGACAGTGCCGCCGCGATGCAGCAGGTCGGCCGCCGCACCCTGCCCGATCCCCGCCTGACCTGGGTCACCGCCTCTGCCGAGCAGCTCAGCAACCACCTCGCACCCGGCAGCGTGGACGCCGTGGTGTGCAACTCCGCGCTCTGGAAGACCGACGTCCCGGCGGTATGCG
Organism: Streptomyces sp. NPDC001787; assembly: GCF_040297465.1. Taxonomy (NCBI): domain Bacteria; kingdom Bacillati; phylum Actinomycetota; class Actinomycetes; order Kitasatosporales; family Streptomycetaceae; genus Streptomyces; species Streptomyces sp. NPDC001787. The sequence goes on along the minus strand of NZ_JBEOZE010000015.1, from coordinate 152,882 downwards.
AGGCCGCCGCTCGTGTCCTGCGCCCGCAGGGCCGCTTCGTGTTCAACATCGGCGGCGGCTTCGCCGGCGTCCGCCACCCCGACGAAGAGACCAGCGCCCGGCCTTCGCTGAACACCTTCATCCGCCAGATCGCGGAAGCCGACCACGGCTACATCGCCCCGCCCCTCGGGCGGACGGACCCCAAACTGCCACCGGAAACCATCACGCAGCACCTGAACTCGGCCGGTCTGTACGTGACCGACGCCGAGGTGACCGCCCAGCACAGCACCATGGCCGAGAAGAAGGCCTGGCTGTCCATCCCCCTGTTCGCCCGCCCCGAAGGGAACTTCACCCACGAGCAGCGCATGGAGATCCTGGAGGCCGCCTACGCCCGGACCGTACCGGAGGCCCGCTTGGTCACCAGCTGGCTGGTCATGACCGCCGAGCTGCCGAAGGCGGCCGCGTGAACACCGCCGCCCGCACGAAAAGCGCCGACGGCGCGGTTCCTCACTGCGACCACACCAGCGTCGGCGTCCTCATCCACTCCGGGCAGGGCCTGCTCATGTTCGAGCGGGCGACACCGCCCCGGGGAATCGCCCCCGTGGCCGGTCACATCGACGAGCACGGCGGCCCCGAGCAGGCCGCCGTCGCCGAGACCCGCGAAGAGGTCGGCCTGGACATCACCCGGCTGCAACTGGTGCACACCCAGTGGCGTCCCAACCCCTGCCGCCGCACCCCCACCGGGCCCGTGGGCCACCACTGGTCAGTGTTCCACGCCGAGGCGTCCGGCACCCTGCAGCCCTCCCCCCGCGAGGCCCGCTCACCTCGCTGGATGACCTCCGAAGCACTCCATCAGGCCGCACGGCGGACAGCGGCGTACGCCGGCGGAGAACTGCGGCAGGAGGGCTGGGAACAGATGCCGGGGCTGGAACCGGTGTGGTGCGGGATCCTGAACGCTCTGGGGCTGATCACCCTGGCGCAGGCCGATCTTGCCCGGATCGAAGCAGTCCGATGACCCCCGGGCCCAAGAAGGGGCAGCAGCGGCTCTCAGCGGGCGCCGACGGTGCGTCCGGCTGCCAGGAACTGGGCGTGGGCGCGGATCCGCGACCTGTCCGCGGGAAACACGCTGTCCCACCGCTCCTCCAGCCCGAACCACCGGGCCGGCTGGTCCGCCTCCGCGACCAGGGACTGATCGCGGTCGACGATCGCCGCGTAGGACAGCCCCAGCGTCGCAGACCAGTCGGCCCGGTAGGAGCGTACGGCGACCGCCGCCGGGTCAGGCAGCAGCTCGGCGCGGACCCCGGTCTCCTCCAGAAATTCCCGGGCCGCGGCCGTACGCGGCCTCTCGCCCGGTTCGACCTTCCCCCCGGGCGGCACCCAGCCGCGCACGCGGTGTCTGACCAGCAGCACGTGCGCGAAGTCCGGGTCCAACGCCCAGACCTCAGCCGAAAGCGGCTCCATCCGATGGCGCCGTGCCTGCTCCAGCCACGCTCTAGCGCCGTCGAACTCCCACACGGCCCGCGCAGCGTCCGTCTCCGCCTCGTCCACAACCACCTGATCGGCGTGCCCATGATTCACCCGCCCCACCCTAGGCCGACACCTCCAGCCCCGCGGGCAAGAAGCACCGCGCGCCATACCCGCGCCGTCCCCTGCCCGCGGGTCAGCCGGAAAGGAGGAGGCGGCAGTGCGCGATGACGGAACCGGAGCAGGCACCAGCTGGGTGGTCCTGGGCGGCGTCCACCTCCTGAACCGCACCGCCCCCGCCCGTGACGAGGACACCATCGTCCTCGTACGCGTGCCCGAGCTGGAAGTCTGCCGGCCGGCCACGACCGTGACCGTGAGCTGGCAGACCCTCGGCCTCTGTCCCGTCGACGTCCGGACCGCCGACGGGACCCCGTTGGCGTCCGGTGTGGTCGACGGCGCGGCCTTGTGGTCCCACGCCATGCCCGGGCCGGCCCTGCGCCAGCTGGTCGGCACGGCTCCGGGGCTGGTCCCGCTGTGCTATCTGGCCCGGTACCCCGGCGGATTCCACGTCTACGCGCAGATCAGGTTCCACCCCGAGGACGCCTGCTTCGTCCGCACAACCCAGGAACCGGTCGGCGCCGGACCGGTCGAAGAACTGCGCTGGCTGCGCCCGGCTCTCACCGCCCACAGCGACCACGGCCGGGCTCTCAACAACCACCGCCGGTACTTCCGCACCCACCTGTCCGGCACCGAGCTGGAGGTCAAGTACACCCTGGACCCGGCACCGGACATCTGGACGGCGTCCATGAGCCTCCTCAAGGCCCTGCGCAACGGCGAGCTGGAAGGCTGCCGACCCGAATACCGGGACGAGTTCCAGATCAACCACACCGAGAACCACCTGTTCGACGTGACCGGCCCAGACGAAGAGATCGGGTACGCCTCCTTCATCCCCACCGTGACGGCCGGGCACGTCCTGAAGCGGAAGTGGTACACGGAGGACGCCTTCGCCCGGCGTGAAGAGCTCACGCCGGGCATCGATGTCCGCCCCGACGGCTTCGAGGCCTACCTGCGTGACGAACTCGGCCTGGAAGTCGCGCCACTGCCCGCGTTCGCGCGCGTTCGCTACGACATCCAGTGCGAGTCAATGGGCACCGGCCACATCTTCGGCATCTTCTTCGACCGCTGCTCCCTGCTGGCGGCCCCCGACATCGTGCTCTCCCAGTGCGAGTTGGAGTACCTCCGCTCCCGCAGTGTCCTCGACACCACCCACGATGAGCTTCTCGCCGAGATGGAACGCATCACCCGATGGCTGGGCGACTACCTCGCAGCGCGCGGCTTGGCCACGGAGCGCACCTACTACTCCAAGCGCACCTTCCTGCGCGACGTCGTAGCCCGGAGACCCGATCTGCCCACCGCATGCCAACATTGATGTCCGCCCGGATTCCTCAGCCCCCGCCCGTACGCGGAACCGATCGGCAAGGACGAGAGGACCTCCCGCACATCCGGTGAGAACGCGCCCGTACGCCAGCACTCGGTACCAGGAGACTCGTGAAGAACAACAGATCCACGTCCGCAGCCGTGGTCGCCACCGCGTCCCGCCAGGGCACGCAAGGTCCGATCGCCGACGCGGTCCGGCACTACGTCGCAGCCGATCACACCACCGCAGTCGCCGTCGTCGACGGGGCCGGTCACGAGGCCGATGTCGTGGCGATCGCTCCGGTCCTCGCCGAGGTCGCCGCCCGCAACGCGGCCCAGCACGGCGCGGTGCGCGGCGTGCTGTCGGCGTCCTCGCTCGTCACCGAACGGGGGCCGGACGGCGACGGCCCGCGGGCCGTCGCCGCAGTTGTGATGTGTCCTGCGAACGGCCAGACGATGGCGGCCTGGTCGGGGGACTGCCGGATCTACGGCTCGAACAGCACGCGCCTCCACCATTACTCCAGCGACCAACCGGTCGCCGGCCAGATCCGCCGCTACCTTTAACTCACCGAGCCCCTGCCCTTCACCGCTCACGACCATCTGCGCGGCGACCTCACCAACGCCACCCTGGAGACCGTGCCCGGGGTACTGATCCCCGCAGACGAGCTCGTCATCATCACCAACGACGGCGTGCACGACACCGTCCCGGCAGAGCGGATCCAGGAGCTCGCGGTCGCCCACGCCGCCGAGCCGCAGCGCCTGGCCGACTACACCGGCGACCCTGTCATCGTGCCCATGACATTCTCGACCCCCGCTACGCCACTGAACTGTTCACCCCGCTGCGCCAACGCGGCCCCGGCTTCCACCACCTGGTCCTGCACGCCGGACCGGATACCCTGCAGCAGCGGATCGCCGACAGCGACGACTTCCCCGGCGAGGCCGTACGCGCCTTCCGGCAACGCCGGGCCGCCGACTACCAGGCGGCCGCCGACTCCTGGATGCACGCCCAGGGACACGTCATCAACACCAGCGCCCTCACCGCCGGACAGACCCTCCAAGCGGCTCTCGCCCACCTGCACACCACCGAGCCGACCGCACAGGAAGCCCCCCTGCCGTGACCACCACGCCAACCCGCACCCGGCACCTGGAAACCCGCCCCGTCCCATGGCCATGAAGCGGCAGCTCGGCCAGACCGGCACAACCCGGCCTGGCCGCCCTCGCCGAAGGACGGCGCTTCATTGGGATCGAATGCTCACCCGGCGGTGCTTGGCTGACGCCGCCTGACGGTCAGCCCAACGCGCCGAGCACTGCGACGTTTGGCAGCACCGGACAAAGATCTCTCTGGTTTGCGCCTCTTCGGGCCGTCCCATCGATTCGCTGCGGACCCGCTGATAGACAACGCCCGACAGTCTTCAACGGAAGGGTGTTCCGCAATGCGCAAGACGATGGTCCTGGCCCCGATAGCACTTGGGCTCCTTGGAGCGCTTACTCTCGTCTCCCCCTCTGTCGCCGCGGCCCCCACGAACGTCCGGAGAAGCCGCGTCGTGCACGAACAACTGGACTCTCTCCAGCTCTGAAGGTTCGGCCAGCGGAAAGTGGTCTGACAACAACACCGGCGTGGTGGGCACCGTAAAGGACACCAAGTCGGACGGCAGGTGTCCCTACGTCCGGGGAGTGACCAACAGCGGGGGGTGGGTGGACAGTGACTGGGCAACCGGGAACGGCACCACTGCCAACATCAACATCTGGGCCTCCGAAGGGTTCGACCATATCGAGATGCGCTACGTCAACTGCTGAGACCCCGGCCTCACGGGACGGATCGGAGTGGGCAGCGAGAGTTGCACCTCGCCTGCTCGCCCAGACGCCCTAACCCCGACTTGATGCCTCACCAGGCCCTGGACGCCTTCCAGGGCCTGGTGGCGTACTCGACCGGCATCGGTGTGGACCGCACCTGGGGTGAAGCTCCGGACCGGCATTGCAAGGGCCGGCGTGTCCCGCTCGGCAGGCGCCCCTTCGACCAACTGGCAACCGAGGCAGCGACGTGGCGGAGAGGGCATTGCCCGGACGCCTTGAGTGTCCCGGGCAAGGTGCGTGAGCGGCATCGGCGGGGCTACCGGGAGAGCCGCAGGTCCCAGCTGTCGCCGGTGCGGACCAGGGCAGGGGTGTAGGTGGCGGGGGCGGGACGCCCGGCCTCTTCCCACTGCGTCAGCCAGCCGCGGAGTACGGTCAGGGACGGGGAGTCGTGGGCGTCGGCGAGCATCGTGCCGTCCTGCTGGATGACGGCGGCCGTCGTGGTGGTGGTGTGGCCGATCGCCCACATGTCCGGGGTGAGACCGGCCATCGTGAGGCGGTGGTCACCGCGGGTGGCGGCGAAGGTCCGCCAGGACGGCCAGTCGATCTCCGGGCCGTACGGCTCGGTGTGCGCGTCCTTCAGCAGCCCGTTTAGCGCGGTGCGGGCCCCGGTGTGCAGGTGGTCGTCCTCGCCTCGCCAGGCGATGGAGATCCAGGAGGGGGCGGGGACACGGTGCTCCCAGTCCACCCACCGGCCGGGCAGGTCGAGGTTGTCCTTGGGCGAGCTGGTCGCCTCGATATACCCGCCGTCGAACACCTCCTCGACCACGGGCCGGCCGCCGAAGACACGGATCTTGGTGACGACGGTCATGTTGGGCACGGTCGCGATCGGCAGCGGGGCGACGATGAGGCCGCCGTCGACAACCTGGTCCACCCACGCCTTCGGCAGCAGCGGCGGGGTGCACCAGGCCACCAACCGGTCGTAGGGGGCCTGTTCGGGGAAGCCGCTGGTGCCGTCGGCGGTGTGGCAGCGGACATGGTCCACGCCGCGCTGGTGGTGGATGAGGCCCGCCCAGCGGGTCAGGTAGGTGTCGATGTCGAGGCTGGTCACCTGCCCGGTGGGACCGACGAGCTCGGCGAGCAGGGCGCCGGAGTAGCCGGAGCCGGTGCCGAACTCCACGACGTTCATCCCCGGCCGGACGCCCAGCGTGGTCAGTTCGCGGTGGATGACGGCCGGGTTCGAGCGGTGCGGGGTGGCGCCGCGGCCTTCGTGGTGGGTGTAGTGGCGCTCGGGGACGGTTTCGGCGGCCAGGGCGACGGCGGACATCGGCTCACTCCTTCGAGGGGTACGGGTACACGCATTCGGTCAACTGCTCCAGGCGGGTGAAGGACACGGCACCCGGTGACGCGATCAGATGGTCAGTGCGGTGTGGTGGTGCCAGCCCGCTTCGGTGTACTCGCCGACCGGTCCGAGGCCGGGCAGTTCGGCCCAGGCGTGGTATTCGACCGGCGGCGGGGAGAACCGCACCCCCCAGGCACCAGTCCAGGAGGCAGGCTCTGAACGCCTTCAGCCGCACCGTCGACCCGGTGAACAGCTCGGGCTCTTCGACGACAGCATCGGCGCTGCAGCGGCTCGGAACGGGAATGTAGATTCCGGAGCGCTCCGCGCGCTGGTGAGAGAGGGGATGCTGAACGTGCACCGCGGCAGTGTTGAGTCGCACCTGGCGCTGGTCCGGTACCTGGTGGACGGTGCTCCTCTTCAGGTGCTGTGTGCGCAGATCCACCGGGAGCTGGGAGGGGGCAGGCCTATCTCTCGATGGCACGCCGGCTGATCGATGGAGTGTGAAGGGGGGTGCCGCGTCGGCCGCCCTGATCTTCCCTGGTTTTCCCGGGCCGTAGTTTGCGTCCCTGCGGGATCGTCCTGCACCACCACTGCTTGATGGGTCTTTGGCCGGGCAGGCAACGCATGCTGGCCCGCGGCACCACTGGCCCCCGTCGTCCGTGGGCAGGCCCTGTGCAGGCGATCCTGGACGGCGGGGGCCGGGGTCTTGACTCACATGGCGGCCATGCGGGTTCTGACGGCGAGTGCGGCCCGGAGGTTGCGGGCTGATCCGGTGTTCTGGGCGATGGTCACGGCCGCGTTGATGACACTGTCCGCGGCCTCGCGTTCGCCGGATGCGAGGTAGATGGAGGCGGAGGACGTCAGCATCTCCGCGGCACCGCGGACCGAATCCGTCGGCCAGGACGCATGGGCGACGTCGAGGGCTTCCCTGCCCCGCCGGAGTGCTCCCGGGGTGCTGGTTCCCAGGCGGACCATGGCGTGGCCGACCCATTTCTGGATCTCCGCGGTGTCGAGGTATCCGATGTAGGGAGGCATTTCGCCGTCGTCCGCCGTCTCCAGCAGTTCCCATGCGGTCTGGATGTCGCTGTCTGCGGAACGCACGTGTTTCAGCGCTGCGTGATGGTGGGCGCGCACCGCGTGGAGCCAGGATCTGACGGCGGGGTGGGCGCGGGTCCCGGCAATGTGGAGGGCGCGGTCGGCGATCGCGAGGGCTTCGGTGAGGCGGCCCTGGTCGGCGGCGACGCGGCTGTACTGCCCCAGGAGGTTGGCGGCCACGGAGAGGTCGCCCGCCGCCTGGGCGTGATCGGCGGCGTTGAGGTAGTAGCCGGCTGCCATCTCCGTCATTCCCTGGTCGTAGGTGAGGAAGCCGACGAACCCGCCGGTGTCGGCGGCGAGTGCGGCGATACGTCCGCGTTCGGCAGAACTGGTGGCGGAATTCAGCCAGTTGGTCACCTCGCGGTGGTGGTCGCATGCCTGCGCATAGACGGATGACGCTCCGCGGAGGTTGTCCATGCGCCCTTGTGCTGCGCGGATGGCACGGTGGGCGTCCAGGAGTTCGTCGTTGCCGGCCAGAAGCCCGTCCTTGCCGGGGATCAGGGCGGTGCTGTTCATGACGAGTATTCCCGCGCCCGTTTTGAGTAATGCCCGTCGCTGCATGTCGTCCCCTCCCAGGTGCCCGGCGGCCTTGTTCATCTGCCCTGTCTGACGGCGCCGGGTTCTCCTTCGCCGTGTCAAGGACGAGCGGTTCCCAGTCCTGCATCCGGTTCAGGCTCCAGTCGGGCCACGCCAGCCGTGCTGGGCCAGGGCGACGGTGGTGCGGAGCCGGGCCGCCTGCGCCACGGCGGCCAGGGAGCTGATCGCCGGGACGTTGGCGCCGGGAGTTCAGTCCCTGCACGCTGCAAGGGACTGCCCTGACCAGGGCATCTGTCGTGGGCCAGCAGGGACCAAGGGACTGGATTGCGTATCATCGAGGGGCGGTGCGGCCGTGACTGGCCCGTCTTCCCTGTCCTTCAGAAGAGCCCTGCTTTTCCGCCTCCCCCGCAGTGCTTCCACCGTGGTAGCGGCACTCCCGCCCTCTCGGCAGGTCACGGGCCGTCGCAACACGTTCCCCGTCCCGGTTTCCGATGATTTTCCCGGCTCGGGTTCAGTGGGTGAGTGCGGTGGTGAGCTGTTGGAGCCGGAGTTGGGCGCGAGGTGAATCGACGTGTTCGGCGAGCGTCGTGGCCGTGTCGTGCAGCTCGGTGGCTTGGTCGGTGTCGCCGCTCTGGCGGTGTGCGTCGGCGAGGTCGAGGACGGCGAGCATGTGATCGCGGGGATAGCCGAGGGTGGTGGCGGTGACGCGGCGTGTGAGGTACGGCTCGGCGTGGTGAGGCTGTCGGGCGGCCAGCCAGGCGCGGCCGGTGGCGGCGTCGATCGCAGTGTGGGAGAGCCATTGGCACCACCAGGGTGCCCCGGAGTCGGGACCACTCCTGTCGAGCTGTTCGTGGGCGCTGTCGCAGGCGCGGCGGAGGTCTTCGGTGTCGCCGCGGCGGCCGGCGGCGAAGAGCCTGCGGTCGGCGATGACAGCGGCCAGTGCGGGGGTGGTGCCGGCTGCGGTGTTGGTGCGTTCGGCGACGGTGAGGAAGGCGGTGGCCTCGGTGTGCTGTCCGAGCCATGCCGCCTGGTAGGCGGCTGACGCGAGAAGGTTGCTCGTCGCGTGGCGGGCGGCGGGGTGGGGAGATTTTTCGGCGGCCAGCCGCATTCCGGTGTGGTAGATGCGCTGGGCCTGCGGGTGAAGGTTGTTGTCGAAGGCCATCCAGCCGTATTGCTCCGAGAGTTCGATGAACGCCGTGTGCAGGCGTCGGACGTTCGCGTTGTCGCCTGTTGCACCGTTGACGATGCGCGCGGTGGCCTGCCACAGGCCTCCGGCCCACTCCAGGGCTTTGGTGCCGCTGCCGTCGGTGTCGTCGAGGTCGCGCAGGTCCTGGATGGCCCGGTCGATGTTGTCGATGACCTTGTCGGAGGGGCTGCCGCCTCGTTCGGCTGCTGCGGCGAGTGCGCTGTTGGGGCTGAGGAGCAGGGCCAGGGCGGGTGCGGTTGTCGCAGCGCCGGTCAGTATCAGCATGTGGCGGCGGTCCATCAGGTCTCCTTGCGTGATTTCGCGGAGCAGCGCGTCGAGGGGGGCGTCGGCCGGTGCGTCCAGGTGCCGTCGTCGGGTGGCGCGGGTTCTGGGGCCGTCCCAGCCCAGTTCCGCGGCCGTGACCGGACGTTCGGCGCGGATGCCCAGCACGGTTAGGGCGTCGCGCTGGTTGTCGGGGTGCGGCAGCGCGGGGTTCGTGCGCACCCACGAGTAGCCGCTCTTGGGGTCCAGGGGTCCGCAGCCGCGGCCGGCGCGGACCTCGTTGATGCGGGCGATCAGATGCTCGGGGTTCCAGCCGAGCCTGCGCAGTAAGTCCGCGAGCGGGTTGTCGGCGGCTTGTGGCTCCATGCGTCATCCCTCGGGAAGGCGGACCTTGGCCGGACGCTAGCAGCCAAGGTCGTTGCCCGGTACTGGGCGGCGTGCACCGACCGGTGTACGTACACCGAGTTGGTGGATCCACCTTCTCCACCTCGTACACCTCTGGTCCGGGTGGGGGCGGGGCGGGTTGTCTGTGCGCCGGGCCGGTGCTGTGCCGGTCCTGGGGACGAGGGGATACGTCGATGGCAGAAGCGGCTGTGGGTGCGCCGGGCAAGGCGCCGCGCGACATCGGGTGGGATCTGGCGGGCTGCGCGTGGGACCGGCTCACGGAACTGGAGGGCAAGGACGCCGTGTTCGCGGCGGACATCTGGGCGCGTGAGGGCTGGTCGTCGCTGCGCCTGGCCCTGGGCGAGGCGGAGGCTTACCGGTTCGCCGGACGGGTCGCGGTGACCTGGATCCGGCCGGACGCGTTCGCGGCCGGCTCGGCCCGCCGGGTCCTGAGTGCCGTCGCGGGGCGGGGGTTCAGGGTTCTCGCTGCACGGCCGGTGCGCGTGGACCCTGCGGGGGCCCGCGCGTTATGGGCGTACATGTGCCGGTGGGCGACGGTCGAGCGGCTGTGGCTGCTGGACGCGGTCGTCAATCTGGGACCCGGGCTGGTGGTGCTGTGGGCCGACGACACGAGCAGCCCGGTGCCGGCGTCGTCGCGGATGACGGCCGCGAAGGGGGACGGCGCACCCGGGCGCAGGCGGGAGGGGAGTTTGCGTGAGGTTGCGGGCGCGGTGAACCGGGTGCTGACGATGGTGCACAGCGCCGATGAGCCGGCCGACGTGGTGCGGGAGCTCGCCGTGTTCTTCCCCGACTGGGCGCAGCGGGCCGTTCTGGTGGAGGAGGCGGCCGGACGGCTGGCCGACGGTTCCGCAGGACGTTGGGAGACGGCCTGCCGGCAGGTCGAGGCGGAGCTGCCCGAACTGCCGGTGCCGGGGTCGGACGTGCGGGTGGTGTGCGAGCCCGGGGACCTGTGCCGGGGGGAGTTGTCCGAGCGGTGGGCGGCGGTGCGGGCCGGCGCGGACGGGTGGCCGTTGCTGGCCGCGGTGTCTGGGCCGGTGTCCTGGCCGGAGCAGGCGACGAGGAGCCCGTGGCGATGACGGCGGACCGGGTGAACCTGCGGACGATGCCGGTGCGGTTGTGGCCGTGGTGGTCGCAGCACGCCATCGACCTGGTCGGCGGCCTGCTGGAGTGCGGGGATCTCGCGGGTGCGGATGCCGGGCACCAGCAGATCGACGCCTGCGAGCAGATGGCCTCGCACACGCTGGCCGCGGGACGGCCGGTGATGATGTGCGACTCCGGCACCGCGGCCCTGGAAACCCTGTACGCCGCGCTGGGTCTGGGCCGGGGGTCCGAGGTGCTGGTCGCCAGCCATTCGTTCCGTGCCACGGTGACCGCGATGCTTCCGGCCGGCCTGGTTCCGGTGCTGTGCGACGCCGACCCGGGCACCGGCCACATCGACCTGGACGACGCCGCCACCCGGGTCACCGCCCGGACCGCTGCTCTGGTCGTCACACACACGTGGGGCCGCCCGGCCGACCTGGACCGCATCCGGGCCTTCGCCGACCGGCACCACCTGGTACTCCTGGAAGACTGCTCGCACGCCCACGGCACCCGGTGGCAGGGCCGCGCCGTCGGCACGGTCGGGGATGCCGCCGTCTGGTCCACAGGCACCACGAAGATGGTCTCCGGCGGCAAGGCAGGCCTGCTGACCTGTACGGACCGTCAGGTGTGGGAGCGGGCCATGGTCCTGGCCCAGCCCAAGCACCGGGCCGCCGCCCGCGTCGACGGCGCGCAACTTCTCGCGCTGACCGCCACCGGCGCCGGCCACAACCGGCGGGTGCACCCGGTCGCGGCCGTCCTGGTCACCGATCACCTGATCCGCCTGCCCCACACCCTCGCCGCGAAGAACGAACGGCAGTCAAACATCGAGACGGTCCTGGCCGCCGAACTCCCCTGGCTCCAGCCCCTGCCCGCACCACAGGGTCACGTCGACGGCGCCCTCTACAAATGGCACTGGCGCAGCACCGGCCGGCCCGGCAGCGACACGGCCCGGGTCCTGTCCGCGGCCGGGATCCGGGCGCGTCTCCCGGCGGCGCCGCTGCACCGCCTGCCGTTGTTCACCGACGACCGGCTGGGCGCGCTGCTGGGCTTGCGGCGACTGGTCACGCCAGATCCTGCGACGTTCCCCGGCACCCGGGCACTGCTGGAGGGCCTGGTGGAGATCGACACCCGCGACATGTACGAGTCCCTGCCCGACGGCGACACCGACCCCGCTGTTGCCGCACTGGAACGGGCCGCCTCCCTCACCACGAAAGAGTGCGCATGAACCCTCTCAGTGAACCGTTCACCCTGCGCGGCGTGAGTGTCCGCCACCGCATCGGACTCCCCCCGATGAGTACCTACCAGGCCCTGCCCGGGAACTTGCCCGACCCGGTGTGGCACGCCGCGCACTACGCCAGCAGGTCCGCCGGCACGGGCCTGGTCATCGTGGAGGCCACCGCCGTCTCCCCGGGCGCCCCCGCCACCCCGCACGATCTCGGCCTGTGGAACGACGCCCAGACACACGGGCTCGCCCCGGTCGCCGCGGCCATCACCGCGCAGGGGGCGACCCCCGCACTCCAGCTGTCCCACGCCGGCCGCAAGGCGTCCCGCACCCGCCCCTGGGGCACCGGCGCCGACGCCCCGCTCGACGAGCCCCACGGCGGATGGTTACCGCTCGGCCCCTCCCCCCTCGCCTTCGCCACGGGCTACCGCACACCGCGGGAGATGACGCCCGACCAGATCGACACCGCAGTCGATGACTTCGCCGCCGCCGCCCGCCGGGCGATGCGGGCCGGCTTCCGGGCCGTCGAACTCCACGCCGGACACGGCCGCCTCCTCCACAGCTTCCTGTCCCCGATCGCGAACCACCGCACCGACGCCTACGGCACCACGTTCGAGGGCCGCACCCGGCTGCTGCGCCGCACCGTCCGTGCCGTGCGCCGGGCCCTGCCCGACGACGTACCGCTCCTGGTACGGATGTCCGCGACCGACCACCTGGACAACGGGTGGACGCTGGATGACACCGTGCGCCTGGCCCCGCTCCTCGCCGCCGACGGCACCGACCTGATCGACTGCACCTCCGGCGGCATCGCCCGCCCCGAGCCCAGGCCGAGCGGCCCGGTCTGGCAGGCGCCCTACGCCCGCACGGTGCGGGCCACCGGCATGCCGACCGCCGCCGTCGGCAAGATCACCACCCTGGAGCAGGCCGCCCGGCTGCTGAAGGACGGCGACTGCGACATCGTCCTGATGGGCCGCCGGCTCCTCGTCGACCCCATGCTCCCCGCCCGCCACGCACCCCACCACGCCCCGGCCCCCTACCGGCGGGCCCTGGAAACGATCGGCACCGCCGACGGCCATCTCGCCCCCGAACTGTGAGGCACCGGTGATCGTCCTCCACAGCCGGCGGCTCGCGTACATACGGACCCGGAAGACCGCGTCCACCTCGCTGGAGATCGCCCTGTCCCGCCTCGCCGGACCCGACGACATCGTCACCGCCCTGTCCCCCCGCGACGAAGCCCTGCGGAAACAGGAAGGCGGGCGGCCGCCCCAGAACCACCTCCACCCCGGGCTCACCCCCGGGCCGACACCGGTAGCACCGGGCATCGCGGGCCGTGTCCGCTTCCACAACCACATGCCCGCACGCCACATCGCCACCGAACTCGGCGAACTGTGGGACACGTACACCACGTTCACCGTCGAGCGCAGCCCGTACGACAAGGTCGTCAGCCTCTACTTCCACCGGCACCGGGACCCCGCCGACCGGCCGCCGGTCGACCATTTCGTCGAAACCGGCGAGTTCACCGACGCTCTCAACTGGCCGCTCTACACCAGCACCGGCGGAGACATCATCGTCGACCACGTCCTGCGCCACGAGACCCTGACCCAGGACCTCGCGCGTCTCACAACCGCGGGCCTGCCGGTCCTGGCACTACCGCACGCCAAATCCCAGTTCCGGCCGCACAGCACCGGCTACCGCGACGTCCTCACCCCCGCCGCGCGGCGGGCCGTCGAGACCGTCTACGCGCCGGAGTTCGAAGCGCACGGCTACGCCTGGTAGCCCCGAAACGCTGGGGCGCCCCGCCGAGACCCGGCCGGGCGCCCCAGCCCCCGTGCCCGCTACTCCTCGGAGGCGGCCTCGACGCGGGCACCCGTCAGCCGCACCAGGTCCTCCGCGAAACCGGGGTAGCTGGTGGCGACCGAGTCCCACCCGGTGATCAGAGACCCGCCCTCGGCCGCGCACGCCGCGAGGACCGCGGCGGTCATCGCGATCCGGTGGTCACCGTGACTGTCCACCGTGCCGGGCCGCAGCCGGGCACCGCCCTCGATGACCATGCCGTCCTCGGTCTCCGTCACCCGTACGCCGAACGCCCGCAGCATGCCGCAGGTGTGCGCGATCCGGTCCGACTCCTTGGCCCGCAGTTCCCCGGCGCCGGAGATCACCGTGGTGCCCTCCGCGACCGCAGCGGCCGCCGCGAGGGCAGGGACCTCATCCACGATCCCGGGGATGTCGGCGGCCGTCAGATTGACCGCCCGCAACCGCGAGGACCGCACCGTCATCGTCCCGGTCACATCATCGAAATCGATCCCGGCGCCCATCCGCCGCAGCACCCCCACAAAATCGGACCGGCCGAACCCTGTGTAGAGGTCCTCGACGACCACACTCCCGCCGTCGGTCAGCAGCGCGGCGACAGCCCAGAACGCGGCCTGCGACGGGTCGCCCGGCACCGCGATGTCGGTGGCCGTCAGCTCTCCCGGCTCCACCCTTACCAGCGAACCGTCCACGTGCACGCGGGCACCGAACCGGGCCAGCATCTCCTCGGTGTGACGTCGCGTCGGGTGGAGCTCGGTCACGGTCGTCGGCCCCTGGGCCGACAGCCCGGCCAGCAGTACCGCGCTCTTCACCTGCGCGGAGGCCTGCGGCGGCGCGTACGCGATGCCGCGCAGATTTCCCCCGCGGATCACCAGCGGAGCCAGCTGCCCGTGCTCGCGGCCGTCGATCTGCGCCCCCATGGCCCGCAGCGGCTCCGCGATCCGCCCCATCGGCCGCCGTCGCAGGAACTCGTCCCCGGTCAGCACCGACAGCCCGTCGAACCCCGCGCACACACCGGCCGTCAGCCGGATCCCCGTACCCGCATTGCCGTGGTCCAGCACACCGTCCGGCTCATGCCGCAGCCCGCCCTCCACCAGCAACCCACCACCACCGTCCTCCCGGACCACCACCCCGAAACGCTCCACCGCCCGACGCGTGTGCATCACGTCCTGCCCCAACGACAGACCCGTGACCGCACTCGTCCCACGCGCGAGCGAGGCGAGAAGCAGAGCCCTGTGCGAGATCGACTTGTCACCCGGTACCCGCAGCGACCCCACCGCCGGCCCCGCACCCGTCACCCGAACTGCCTCCACAGCATCAAAACTCATGACCTGCCACTCCCTCATGGTGAACGCGCGGCCAGCCGCTGGGGATACCAAAAGACCGTTCTCGCGCGGCGGTTCCACCACCCAACCACGTGACGGGCACGCTCCTGCGCAATCCAGAGCACAATGGCCGAAGAAGCGAATCGAGCACCTGTGCTGCACCGTGCGTGCCGCTCTTCCCACCCCATGCCGGGTTCGCGCCCAGTTCACCCACACCGCAACCCCCACGCGCGTGGGGACGCTCACCGGCGTCCTGGGGACCGCGTTGTGGCGAGGCATCGTATTCAGCGTCGGCGGTGTGCTGCCGGCGCGGGCTCAATGAAGATGTCGCGGAAGCGGAACCAGAGCGGCCCGCTCCGCCCAGCCAGGCGGGCTGCCGCAGTCTGGTGGCCGTTGCTGGCTGAGGCGTCGGGGCCGGAGTCCTGGCCGGAGCAGGCGCCGGTGCGACGATGCGGCGTCGAGCACCGTTCCGCGAGCGTTGCTACGCGGGCGCCCGGCTGGCGTAGTGCGCGGCGTGCCACACCGGGTCGGGTTGTACCGGGGGAAACTGTCCGAGCGGTGGGCGGCGGTCGGACAGGTCCAGCAGGCGTCGTCGGGTTGAGGGGCCCGGGTGCCGTCAGGTGAACGGCGGTACGCAGCGCCACCGCCATGGGCGCACCCCCGGCCACCCGCGCCGTCCTCGCCGGGCTCGGCGAAGCGCCGAACTCCCCCGCGGCCGCCGTCGGCTCCGTTGAGCACCTCAGTGCCGCTCGGCCTCCAATTACACGCCCGGGCACCGGTTTTGAGCCAACAACCTGCAGAGAGCTGTCCGGCTGAACAGCGTCCCCGTAATTTGAAGCAGCTTCGTACGGACACGCCAAGACTCTCTTCCTGGAGGTCACATGCCAGTCGCACGCCGTGCTGCCGGGCTTCTCGCTGCACTCGCACTCGCCGCTACCGGAGTAGTGGCAGCGGCTCCGTCGGCTGTTGCCGCACCCTCGAATTGCTCATCGGGGCTCTTGACAGGAAGTGAGACCCATAGGGGAGGCTGGGTCAGATGTACAGGCGGGAGCAGCTCGGATTCCTATAGGGCCTTCGTCAATTGCAAGAAGGCTGACGGATTCATGTACCAGCACATAGGCAACTGGGTGTTCACCGGCGGAACCTCGACCGTTTGGTGTGATCTTGGCGCCCGGGTCCTGGATGACGTGGTCTGGATGCAAGTCGGATAGCTGCAATACCAGTGACTTGAGCGATCGGGTCCCAGCTTCGGGGCACGGCCTCCGGACGCAGACACCTCCCCTCACCAGAGGGGAGGTGTCTGTCCACCGTCCCGGCCGCAGCGGCCGTACGTCATTCGGCCCTGTCCTGCCAACTCCGGACGATGGGCCGGCCCGGCCCGAGAACGCTGTCGGCAGCAGTGGGCGAGGCGGACAGGGCAGCCGTCCGAGGCCGGATGCCGCAGCCGAGCGCGTCGCTGATCTCGTCCCGCAAGCGGCGGATCAGCACCGGTAGCGCAGGGTCAGTCGTGGTTGCCGTACATGTCGCGGATCTCCGCCTCGCTCTCGCCCCGGTAGGTGACGACTTCCTGGTACAGGCCCAGATTCGTAGCGACCGCTCGACCCGCAGTGAACTCACCTAACTCCAGCCTGCGGGCGCGCTGTCGATTGCGCGCCGGATTCAGGGCGTGGGTGTGGAGGTGATGGTGCTGGTGTCGTCGCACGTGCCGGTCGGCAGGACCACCTTCGCGGCGACGGCGTCGGCCCATCGGTCGTCATCGGCCGCACCGGTCGCGCGCTCCGCACCCCATACCCAGCGGCTGTCGGCGTCGGCCCGGTCGAGGAGGGCGACGGCGTAGCGCTGTCCGGTGATGAGGGGCTGGTAGACGGGTTCGGTGGTGGTGTAGGTGTTCCGGGCGGTGCGGGTGACAGCCTGGACGACAGTGAGGGGGTCCTGGGCGGCGCCCTTGAGTGTCCTCTCCACGGTGAGGGTGGCGACCTGCACGCCGGTGGCGGAGTCGGCGCCGTTGGGGGTGTAGCGGATGGGGCCGCTGACGGTGCCGATGACGACAGTGTCGGCGAAGGCGGCGACGTGCTCGGGCGTGCTGGCCGGTGGGGCGCACAGGGAGGAAACGGTGATCTCCCCGTCCTCCAGGAGGACGTAGGCCCCGGCCGTGACGGCCAGGGCGAGCACAGTGGTGACAGCGGCGATCAAGGCGTGCTTGCGCAAGTCAGCTCCATAGCCTGCGGTAGTTGGCCTTGTCGACGGCCTGGGGGGTGATGATGGGGGGTGAGGCGATGTCGGTCCACATCAGCGACAGCGCGCGGTCGGGCTTGTGGCACAGGCCGAGGGCATGGCCGAGTTCATGCGCGGCGGCGGAGTTCTGGAACTCAAGACTGCGGCCGTCCATCTTGTCCCTGTTGAACTTGATGTGGTCGGTAGCCGCGGTTCCTGAGTCGCGTACGTACTGGGCCACTGGCGCGCGGTCTCCGCGGCCGCCGTCGTAGTCGCGGAATTCGAGGTCGTTGACGGTGGCGGCGGAGTCGGGGCGGAGTTCGATCGTGGCACCGGAGAACTGCCATGCCTTGAGGGCATGCTTGCGCGGGCCGTCGTAGCGGGTGTTCTCCGTCCAGCGGATCTCGCCGTCATCGACGGCGGATACCCCTGGGCGCTCGCGTTCGCCACCGACACAGGGCGCCGGGGCCGTTGCCCGGTGCTGGTGTGCGGACGCGGCGGGCGGGGGCAGCGCGAGGAACACCGTGGCGATCACGGCGGCCACATTCGGCACGGTACGGATACGAGTCGTCACGCTGGGCAATCATATGGGTTGCGGAGCGCCCGCCGCACGTGGCCGGTTCACTCCAGGACGAGGTCGGGCCGGCGGGTGCTGCGCCCTGTCTGCCACTGTCCGCACCTCGCAACGACCGTGCACGGCATCGTTACGATTCCGCTCAGTGTCCGGCCTGGACGCTCGGTGTTCGCAGGGTCTCTGTCTCTCGTCGTCACCCGCGTAGACGCTCGGGAGCTCCGCACGTGGGAGGTGACGCCCCAACTCCCGCTGTCAGCCCAGCGGGTTACACGTTCGCTGGCGCTGTCCATGCCGTGTTCAGCAGCGTATGCACTTGTTGGACCAGGTGGCCGGTGGCCCGGGTGCCGTCCAGGACCAGGTCGGCGGCGTCCTGTATCGGAGCGACGTGCCGGGTGTGTGCGTCCCGGCCGTGCGCCAGGTATCCGCGCAGGCCGATCTCCGGGTCCGCCCCGTCGCTGATCTTCCGCAGAGTCTTCCTCGCGAGGCGCAGGTCGGCGGGGGTATTGACGTAGATGCTCCAGCGAGCCACGGATGTCAGGGCGGGCAACAGTGCGAAGGTTCCCTCGACCACGAGGATCCGGGTGTCGGGGCACACCGCCGCGTCCATGGAGTCCTGGACGCAACCCCAGTTGATGGAGTCGGGGTCGCTGTAGTTGATGACGAGACCGGGCCTGTTGATCGCTGGGACGAGGGGCGCCCGGTCGGGGTCGGTGTGGAAGCAGTGGTCGAGGTGGACGACCCGGGTCCCGGGCCGGGTCGTGGCCACCTCGGTGGCCACGGTGGTCTTCCCCGATCCGGCGCCGCCTCCGATGAGGAGTACCGGTACGGGTGGGGCGGACAGCAGCATGTCGCCTCCCTGGGGTGGTGGGAGGCGACAGCGTAGAGACCGGGCAGACCGTGCCGTGACCTGCGTGGTGCGGGGTTGACGGCTACGAACGGTGACAGCAGCGGGTGAGCTGGGGAAGGGCGGTGCCGGGGATCGGTCCGACGGCGGTGTTGGGGGCGTCGGATGTGAGCGCGACCGTGGGATCGGGGGCCAGGACGTGGTGCCCGTCCTGGATGAGCTGGTGGACGTTGCGCTGCACGGCGGGGCTGTTCCACATGCGGGTGTTCATCGTCGGCCAGAAGTGCGCCGGCCGCCGGGAGAGCACGAGGGCGGTGAGGAGCGTTCCGGCCGTGCCGTGCGCGGTGGCGGCGAGGGTGTTGGCGGTGGCCGGGGCGATGAGGAATTCGTCGCTCTCGTCGAGGAGTTGCAGGTGGAGCGGCTGCTGTCTGTCCTGCCAGTCGGCATTGGTGAAGACCGGGACCGGCACGGTGGGCATGAAGCGCAGGGCCGTGTCGGTGGCCACGATCCGGACCGTCCAGCCGAGGTCGGAGGCCTCTGCCACGAGCGCGGGTACCTCGTCGGCGGCGCTGGAGCCTGTGACGCCGAGCAGCAGTCGGCGGCTCACTGCGTCTCCTGGAGAGCGGCGGGCAGCGCCCCGAGGAGCTCTTCGAGTCGGGGGTTGTCCGAGCCGCGGGCCAGGTTGGGCAGCCGCTCGCTGAACGCGCGGTGCCACCACAGGCCGTGAGGAAGGTGGACCGGGCCCCAGATGGCCGATTCCACCCGTGCGAGTGACTCGTAGACGGCGAGGACATCGCGGTGATCGGCCGGGGAGGCATCCGCGACCTGGTCCTGAAGGAACGTCAGCGCGCTCTTGTTCGCCGTTCGGATCCGGGGCGACATCAGCCATTTGGCGGGCGGAGGCAGGCCTCCGCCGTTGACCGCGTCCTGGGAGGCGAGCAAGGCCAGCAGGAGCCCCATGAGGTGCCGCCAGGCGTGCGGCTCGATCCGGAGCAGACCCTGGTAGACGCTGCGCCAGTACAAGGAGGCGTAGCGCTGGAGAAGGAGAGGAGTGAGCCATTCTCCGGCTGTGGTGACGTGGGTGTCCCTCAGGTGGTCCTGGTGGGTGGTGAGGATGCCGTGGGGGTCGTGTAGGGGCACCATCGCCGCGTAGTTCTCAAGGTCTTCGAGGAACTGCGGATCCAGGTTGGGCCGCGCCTCCTGGACGAACCGCTCAAGGACTCGCGTGTGCAACACCTTCAGGTTCAGGATGCCTTCGGTGGTAAGCAGGTTCAGCACCAGGTGGGAGGCGAGGGTGTCGTCGCGGCCCTCGAACAGCTGCTCCTGACGGGCGTCGGCCGGCAGCATGCGGTCCAGGACGTACGTCTCGCTGAGCGGAGTGGTATCGCGGACGAATATCCACAGGTCGAGGTCGGACATCGTGTCGGCGGTGCCCTGGCGGTGGGAACCGCACAGGGCTATGCCTTCCACGACGTCCAGGGCGGCCAGGTGCGCACCGTAGGGGAGGCCGTCGAGGCCCGGCTGTGCCGTCATGAGGTGGCCTGCTGGTAGGCCGCGAGGTGGGTGATGGCCTGGTGGAGTTCGGCCGGGTGCACCTCGTCGACGATCGTGGTGGCGCCGATGGCTGTGGGCAGGACGTAGTGCAGGGACGTGCCGCCGCGCTGGAGCTTCAGCCGTTGGACGCGGCTGATGAGCTCGTCGCGGTCGAAGTGGAGGTCCATGACCGGGAGGGAGAGCTTGCGGAGCGTCGCCAGAATCTGGTGCAGGTCGTGCTCGGTGAGGAGGTTGCGCTGGTGGGAGATGTGGGCGGCGACGGCGACTCCGATGCCGACGGCGGTGCCGTGCGGGATCCGGTAGTCGGTGATCTCTTCCAGCGGGTGGGCGACGGTGTGCCCCAGGTTGAGGACCCGGGCGAGGTCCCTCTCGAAGGCGTTCGCCCCGAGCAGCCGGAGTTTCGTGGCGATACAGGTGGCGACGACGTGTTCCAGGAGCGCGGGGTCGTCCAGGAGACGGACGCCCTGGCCGAGCAGGTGGAAGAGGTCGCTCTCGTTGTCGGCGACCGCCAGTTTCAGCGCCTCGCCGAGCGCGCTGGACGTGTGGTGTTCGGGCACCGTGTGCAGGGCGTCCAGGCGTACGGCGACGGCCGCGGGGTGGGAGAAGGTGCCGATCAGGTTCTTCTGCTGCGGGTGGTTGACGCCTGTCTTGCCGCCGATCGCCGCGTCGATCATCCCGAGAAGTGTCGTCGGCACGTACACGGCGGGCACTCCGCGGAAGTACAGACTGGCGATCAGGCCGACGAGGTCGGTCGTCGTGCCGCCGCCGACACCGACGAGGGGCTGGCAGCGGTGGATACCGCGCTCGTGCAGCCGGTCCATCAGACCGGCGGCCTGGTGCAGCATCTTGTGGTGCTCGCCGGGTTCCACGATCAGGTAGGAGTCGGCCGGCAGGTCGAACGCGTGATGCCACCGGTCGTGGACGTTGCGGTCCACGAGGATGAACCCGCCGTGCTCGGCTTGCCGGGACACCTCGTCCGCGAACCCCTGGGCGCGGATCGTGATGTGCGTGGTGTCCCGGCGTACGGCCGTGGCCTCGAAGCCGTCGGGAACGGGTTCGGTGTCGATGCCTTCAGCGGCCAGTTCCGGTGCGCGATGCGCAGTGGTCATGTCTCGTTTCCCTACTGGTGGGTGGTGCCGGCGTCCAGCACGGACGCCGGCACCGTGGTCGGTCAGGTCAGCGGTCAGCAGGGACGGCCGCTGGTGATGACGGACTCGTTGTTGTCCATGGCGCAGCTCCTTTCTTCTCGTGGGGGCAGAGGACCAGGCTCTGGTGCACGCGGCGGCCTTGCCGGGCTGTCGGGTGGGGGCCAGGGCCTGGGGCTGTAGGGGCACCGGTCGGCGCCGGTTCTACGAGGGCCTTCGGCGGCAATGGAGATCTGGCCGGGGGCAAGGTCCGGGATGCGGGGCGGTGCAGGCACGGGCAGGCGGCCTGGGTGGTGTCGATGTTGTCCTGTTTCGGCCGCCGGGACTGGGCAGGCGCCTGGTTCAGGGGGACTTGGGGGCTTTGTAGCCGGGGATGGAGGGCCACCGTACGGTCATGACCACGGAGTCGGCCTCGGCGGTCCAGGAGTGGTCGATGCCGCGCCCCCACGTCACGTAGTCGCCCTGCTGTGCGAGCAGGACACTGTGGGTGGGGAAGTGCATGCGGAAGCGGCCGCTGATGAGGATGAGGAATCCGGTGCGTTCCTCACCGGTGACCCAGGCGGTGCGCTCGTCGCCGCGGGGGTGGATGCCCCATTTGACCTCGACGTCGTGGCTGTGCCGGAGGTCGCCCGGGGTTTTGAAGTGGCCGAGGATCCACGGGTCGTCGTGCGCGTCGTTGCCCGCGTTGCCCGCGTACACACCGCTGTTCACGGTCGGGACGATGGCAGCGCGGTGGTGGTGGTCAGGGTGCATGCGGTTACAGGGCCCGTTCGTAGATGGTGGTGATGAGGGGGATGTCGGGGTTCGGGTGGGGGTCGTTGTCGGTGTTGCCGGTGATGCGGGCGGTGAATCCGTGGATGTCGTCGGGCCGGTAGCCGGCGGCGCTCAGGGTGCTGCGCAGGCCGGTGGTGGTGAGGAGTCGGGTGATCGTTTCCCGGGCGTTGTCGGTGCCGAGTGCGGTGCCGATGCGGGCAGCGGCCTGGGGTGCGGCCTGTTCCAGGCTTTCGAGCCATGCGGGGTAGAGGAGGGCGAGGCCCTGGCCGTGGGAGGGGCCGGGGCGGTCGGGTGTGCCCATGGCCTGCTGCATGCGGTGGGGCAGGCAGGTGCTGGCGGTGGCGACGAGGAGTCCTCCCAGGACGGCCCCATAGGCCATCCGGTCGCGTGCTTCGTGGCCTGTGTCGCCGGCGGCGATGCGCTGGAGGGTGTCCGGCAGGAGGCGGAGGGCTTGGTCGGCGATCGTGTCGGTGAGAGGTCCCGCGCGGCGGGCGGCGGTCGCTTCGATGGCGTGGGCGAGGGCGTCGAACCCTGAGGCGACGGCGATGCGGGTGGGCTGGGTGTCGGTCAGTGCCGGGTCGATGAGGGCGGTCCTCGGACAGAGGTCGTCGCCGCGGATGCCTGCTTTGATGCCTCGCACGGTGTCGGTGATGATGGCGCCTTTGGTGACTTCGGCTCCGCTGCCCGCTGTGGTGGGGACAGCGATGACGGGCAGGCAGTCGGGGTGCGGGGCCAGGGTGGTGCCGACGAGGGGTCCTGACGGGCCGTGGGCGATGGCGGCCGCGGTGGCTTTCGCCGTGTCGAGGGCGCTGCCTCCGCCGATGCCGACGATGACGGTCGCGCCGGTGGCGCGGGCCTGGCCGACAGTGGCGTCGACGTCGGTGGACTGCGGGGTGACGCCGTCGGCGATGTGGGTGTTCACACCGGCGGCGGCCAGACTGTTCAGGGCCCGGCGAAGGACGCCGTTGGTGCGGGCGGAGGTGTGTCCGCACACCAGGAGGGCGGTGCGTCCCCAGGGGAGGGTGTGCCGTCCCAGTTCGTCCAGGAGGCCGCGGCCGAACACGATGCGGGTGGGTGTGTGGAAGCCGAACGGGATCACGCGGTTCTCCGGGTGGTGTGGTCGCGCAGGGCCTGCAGGACGGGGAGGTCTGCGTGGTGGAGGTAGTGGAGAGCGGATCCTCCTCCGGTGGAGGTCGGTCCGTGGAAGTGGAGTTCGGCGACGGTGTCGCCGCCGAGGAGGATGCCGTCGACGGCCGGGGCCCCAGCGAGGCCGAGAGCGAGATCGGTGGCGGTGGAGTATCCCGCGGTGTGCAGGCTGGGGGTTCCGGCGACAATGACGCGAGCCCCGCTCCGCAGCCGGCGCAGCTCCGCCGTGAGCCATGGTTCGGGCAGGAAGTCGGTGATGGCGTACCCGTCCGGTACTCCGTCGGTGACGGCTGTCACCTGCCGGCCGGTGTAGTGGTGTCCGTCGCGGCGGGCGATGACGACGTGGCGGGGCAGGTGGATGCGGGCCGTCGTGGAGCAGGCGGCGTGGGCTGCGGCGGCGGTGCAGTCTTCGGCGGCGGTGCCGAGCTCGGACGCGCCGATGCTGTATCCCCGGGCGCGCAGGAGGTGGTGGAGCACGGCTCCGCCGGGGACGACGAGGTCGTAGGTGCGGGTGAACGCGGCCAGCCCCACAAGGGTTTTTTCGGGCTTGGTCCCCCCGAGGAAAGCGGCTGACGGTACGCCGGGGAGGCTGCCGGCCCAGGGGGTGAGGAGGCGGGTCTGGGTGAGAAGGCTCCCGGCGGCCCATCCGGGCCGGTGGGCGAGTATGCCGATGTTGGAGGCATGCCGACGGTGTGCCTTGGAGAATCCTCCGACGGCCACGTAGTCGCCGAGGGCTGCGAACCGGGCGGCGAGGTGCGGGTCTCCGTTCTCCTCTCCAGGGTGGTGGCGGGTGTTCCCGAAGACGCACACCTCCCCCGGTGCGAGTCCCCGGGAGCGGTCGGCCGCGGCGGCGGTGGTGTTGTCGGGGTGGTAGTGCACGGGGCGGTGCAGCCGGTCGGCGATGTAGCGGGCGATGTCGTCGAGGTGGCGGGCGGTGCTGTCGCTGTGGCGGCCCTGGTGGGACAGGACCGCGACGCGGGCGCCGCCCTCGGCGAGGTGGGCGATGTCGGGGAGTTCGCTGTCGATGCGGGAGGTGTCGCCCAGGGTGTCGGCGACGTTGAACCCGGCGGAGAAGATCCACCGTTCGCCGGTGGCGAGGGGCCTGTCGGTCAGCAGCGGCAGGGTGTTCATCGCGGATCGCCCTTTCTACAGCCCGTACGCGGTCAGCGCGTACGTCTCGTCGAGGCCGAGCATCACGTTCATGTTCTGGATCGCCGATCCGGCCGCGCCCTTGACCAGGTTGTCGGTCGTTGACACGAGTTTGATGATTCCGCGCCGTTCGTCCCAGTCCGCGCCGATGTGGCAGAAGTTCGATCCGGTCACGGCAGTGAGCTGGGGGTAGAGGCCGTAGTCCTTCACGTTGAGGCCGCCGGACCTGGGGGCGGCGATGATCCGGACGAAGGGTTCCGGGGCTCCTTGCGGTCCGCCCTGGTAGAAGCGGGTCAGAAGGCCGATGAGCCGTTCCCTGGACATGCGGTCGCGGTGCTCCGGGTGCACCTGAAGGCTCGACTGCAGGTAGATGCCGCGGGCGTAGTTCCCGTGAGCGGTGGACAGGGAGATGCTCACGGGGCGGCCGGCTTCGGGAGTGAGGTGGGTCTCCAGTTCGGGTGCGTGCCGGTGTCCGTCCAGGCTGTAGGGAAGCATGGAGTTGAGCGCCTCGGCGTGCATGAGGGCGCGTACCGGCTTGTTGCCCGCACCGGTGGTGCCGTTGACCGCGGTGATGTGGACCGGCTGGTCGAGGTCCGCCCAGCCGGATCGCAGGATGGGGGTCAGGGCGAGGATGGCGGTGATGACGTAGCAGCCGGGGTTGGCGACGAGCCTGCTGCCCGCGATCCGGTCGCGGTGCAGCTCGGTGACTCCGTACACGGCCTCGCCGAGAAGGCCGGCGGCGGTGTGTTCGCCACCGTAGACACGCCGGTAGGTGTCCGGGTCGGGGAACCGGAAGTCGGCGCTGACGTCGATGACGCGGCAGTCCTGGTCCAGGAACCCCCCGGCGTGCTGCATGGCGGTCCCGGACGGGGTGCAGAAGAAGACGACGTCGACATCAGCGGCCTGGTCCTTCAGGGCCTCCAGCGTGCTGAACGCCAGGCCGCTGCCCAGGAGGTTGGGGTGTACGTGCTCGAAGTTCTCGTCGCCCCGGGCGGTCGGCACGATGCGTTGGACGCGCGGGTGGTTGAGGAGGAGCCGGCACAGTTCTCCTCCGGCGTAGCCGGTGGCTCCCACGACGCCGACGGTCAGGTCGCTGGTGTTCATCACAGGTCTCCCGGGTGGCTGAGTTCAGCAGATACGGGTGGTCGCGTCACGACCGGCCAGGGCACGTTCCAGGTCCTCGACGAGGGCCCTGCCGATGCGGTCCTGCGCGTCGTCGGTCATCGCACCGATGTGGGGGGTGAGCACGACGTTGTCGAGGCCGGCCAGAACGGGTGTGCCCGTCTCGGCGGTGTGGACGTCCAGAGCCGCCCCGGCGATGCGCCGTTCGTCGAGAGCGGCGTACAGGGCGTGGCCGTCGACGATCTCGGCGCGGGCGACGTTGACGAGGTAGGCGTGCGGTTTCATCGTGGCCAGGGCCCGGGCGTCGAGGAGACTGCGGGTCCGGTCGGTGAGCGGGCATGCCACGACCACCATGTCGGCGGAGACGAGAAGATCGGCGGTGGTGGCCAGCTGTACGCCCCGGGCCGCCCATTCCTCTCGGCGTTCCAGGGTTGGGGAGGCGACCGAGCCGAGCACGTTCATGCCGATGCCGGTGGCCAGAGAGGCGACGTGGCCGCCGATGTCCCCGACGCCGATGATCCCGATGCTCTTCCCGGTCAGTTCGGTGCCCGCCAGGGCGGCCTTGTTCCACACCCCGGCCCGCACCTGCCGGTCGGCGGCCGCCACGTGGCGTGCCGCTGCGAACAGGAGGCCGATCGCCAGTTCGGCGACAGCCCGGGACGACACGGAGGGGACATTGAACACTTGGATGCCGGCCTGCCGGGCGGCCGGGAGATCGATGTTGTCGATGCCGTTCCCGGCCCGTGCGATGACGCGCAGCTGGTTGGCCGAGGCGATGACGGGGCCGGGCAGCGTGATGCCGCTGCGCAGCACGATCGCGTCCTGGCCGTGCAGGAGGCCCGGCAGATCGGCTGGTGCCGGACACAGCCTCACCGTGACGTCGTAGCGGGCACGGAGAGCTTCCAGGGCCGTCGGGGCGATCGGATCGACGAGCAGGACCCGGTAGGGGTCGGGCTGGGGCACGGTGCTCTCCTGGCTGGCGGGAATGAGGGGATAGGGGAACGAGCGGGCGGGTGCGGGGCCGGCGGGGCTCCGCACCACAGACGCGACCGTCAGTCGAGGGCCTGCCAGGCAGGGAGTTCCTGCAGGGCGAAGACATCGCGGACGGGCGCGAGTTCTTCCTCCAGCTTCGTGGTGTCGCCGTTGGTGAGGATCGACGAGTACGTGTGGCGCAGGCTGGTGATGGTGGCGCGCAGTCCGTGGTTGGCGTAGATGACCACGGACACACCGGCGGCGGCCATGTGATCCGCCTGCCAGTCCGGGTAGGTCGTGGGGACGACCACGACGGGCAGCCTGCCCTCCCATTTCTCCAGAAACGCGAGGACCTGGTGGTTCGTGCTCTCCTTGGAGTGGATGAGGATCGCGTCCGCCCCGGCGCCGGCGTAGGCGTGGGCCCGGGACAGTGCCTCGGTCACGGGCAGCCCGTTGATCAGCGCCTCGGTCCGGGCGATGACGAAGAAGTCGCTGCTGGTCTGGGAGTCCTTCGCGGTGGTGAGCTTGCGGCAGAACTCTTCCGTGGAGACGAGGCTGTCGCCCCAGTCGGCGAACGAGTTCATCTTCGGGAACTTCTTGTCCTCGACGCTGATGGCAGTGATCCCGGCTGCCTCATACTCGTGAACCATGTGCTGGGCGTTCGCGTTGTTGCCGTAGCCGCTGTCGCAGTCCGCGACGACCGGCACTCCCAGCGCCTTCTGCATGTTCGCGGCGGCCTCCAGGTACTCGGTCATGGTGAGGACGCTCGCGTCCGGAAGCACCCGGGATGCCGACACTTCCAGGCTCGACGACCAGACGGCGTCGAACCCGGCCTCTTGGGCGAGGCGTCCGCCGAGCGCGGTATGGGCGCCGGCGACCCGGACCAGACGGCCCGGCTGTACCAGGGAGCGGAAGGAGGATACGGGTGTACGCATGCGGGAACTCCTCTGCGGTTGCTGACATTCGGCTGGTGCACGCTGCGTGCACGGGACCGGGGGTGCGAAGTACGGGCAGCGGCGCCGGAAGGCCCTGCTGCCCGCACCCTGCCAAGAGGGATGCCTCCGCTGTTCACGGCCTGGCGGTAGTGCTTTCCGGGGTGCCGGACCGGGGAACGGCAGGCCGGTGACCGAGCGGGCCGGCGGGGGCATCCGGACGGACCGACGGGGTCACGCGGAGGCGCTGGGACGGGTGCCGCGGCGGCATGCCTGCCCGCGGGAGTCGCGTGCGGGGCGGGTATCGCTGGGGGCTGCCGTGGCATCGGCTGCAGCGGGCGCGCAGGGCCCGTGCGGCTGCTCTTCGGCGGGCGGCCGGCCGAACGTCGCGACCGGTGCGGGAGCGGCATGCGCTGTCATGATCTCGTCGGCGGCGATCCAGCCGGTGAGGGCGAGACCGATGGCGTTCACCGTGATCATCACCGCGCCGACCGCGCTCTGGCTGACTTCGGGCCGGGTGTGCCGACCTTGGCGCGGGGATCTGACGGTGGGGTGGGCCGGGCTGTGTAACTCGCCCCCCTCGACACAGTTCACGGGGTCACCTCCGGCGTGGATTTCGAGGACTCAGGGGCGGTGGGCGTGGCGGGCTCACGGCAAAGAGCCGTCACTGCTCCCTCACCGTCGTGGTGTTGAGCTCGCACCAGATCCGCTTGCCGGTGATGAGGCGGTCGATGCCCCACCGGACGGCCTGTGCGTCGACAAGGGCGAGGCCGCGGCCGTGCTCCTCGTGGACGCTCGGGACGGCCGGCACGGTCAGTTCGCCACGGTCGGTGTCCATGACGGTGATGCGGACGGTGATGTCGCTGGTGCGGGTGACGGTCATGCAGACGAGGCGCGAGTCCGTGTGAACGACGGCGTTGGTGACCAGCTCGGACGCGCAGAGCCGCGCGGTGTCAGCGAGGTGGGCCATCCCCCAGCTCTTCACAGCATGGGCGATGTCCCGGCGGGCCCGGCTTGCCGCTGTGACGTGGGCGATGTAGCTGGCGCGGTAGCTGAGCGGGACCCGTTGATCGGTGGATGATGCCGCCTCGACCGAGCTGGTGATGCCCGCAGGGCCCCGCCCCTTGGACAGCGCGGGGGCGTTGCCGGTGGTGGTCACCGAATGGCTCCCCTCGGGCGGCTGGAGCTGAGGGTGCTGTACGGGACAAGGGACAGGCCACAGGCCACCTCAGCGCAGCGGCGGGAAGGGCCCTGCCCACCGGTGAACTTCGCGCCGGGACCGGCGGGGCGGCCGTGCTGGTGATTCGGGGTGGTGCTCGGGTAGGGCGTGTTCATCGCCGTTCCTCTGCCGAGTAGGGGGCGCGCCGGCTCCAGCCCATGACGGGACGGAGCCGAAGTCGCGCATCAGGCCTGCTCAAGGCCCGACAGTCGCCAAGCGCCGACCAATTGCCCACGTGAATAAGCAAGTTGACGCTTGGTCGTGTCTGCTCACCTTGAGAATGCACCCTTGGGGTATGCGGGTGCAAGATTGGGGTGCGTTTCCCCAAGTAAAAAACCTGCAACCTATCGACTTGCACCCCCGCTTGCCGCCACACTGCACCCGTGACACGTCCACCAGCACCCGAATGAGAGTGCCCAGCACCCGAATGAGAGAGCTGAGCACCCGAATGAGAGTGCCCAGCACCCGCATGAAGAGCTGAGCCCCCACTACGCGTTCAGTGAGGAGAAACGGCAGTATGGCGACACTTCCGCTCGTTCCTACGGTCCGCCGACGCCAACTCGGCGGCTTGGTACGCAGTTTCAGAAAAAAGGCCGGGATGAGCGGCGACGCTGTAGCGAAGGCCATGTGCTGGGACCCCGGCAAGCTGTCGCGCATCGAGAATGCGAGGGGCCAGCTCAACCCGAAGGACGTCGCCCGGCTCCTCGACGTCATGGGAGTCACCGACCCCGCCGCCCTAGCAGCCATGGAAGCCCTGGCCCGCGACGCAGGAAAGACCGGCTGGTGGCAGACCTACAGCGGGGTCGTAGCCCCGTCCTACGCCGACCTCATCTCCCTGGAACGCGACGCCGACAGTGTTCGCGAATGGTCGCCGCTCCTGATCCCCGGCCTGCTCCAGACAGACGGATACGCCCGCGAGGCCATCTCCTCGCACGCGCTGACCCGCACCACGGAAGAAGTCGCGGCGCTGGCCGAGGTACGTGTGACGCGCCAGTCCGTTCTCACCACCCGGCCGGAACGATCGCCCCTCAAACTCCGCGCCGTCATCTGCGAGTCCGTCCTGCACCAACGCTTCGCCGTGCAGCCTGAGATCATGAATGATCAGATCACCCGCCTGATCTCCAGGGCGACGCTGCCCAACGTGACCATCCAGATCATGCCCCTCGACTCCACCCCGCACCCCGGCGGCGCCGGGGCATTCAGCCTGTTCGGGTTCCCGCACCCCATGCCCGACGTGGTGCAGATCGAGAACCTCAAAGGCTCCAGCTACGCCGAAGGCGGCGAGGACGTAACGCTCTTCGATGACGCGTTCAACCTCATCGTCGGCTCGGCCCTGTCAGTGGACGACTCCCTGGCACTACTCAAGAAGAAGGAGAGAAGCAGTTCATGACCGAGCACACCTGCACCTCACCCGCCCGTGACTTCACCGGCGCCGCCTGGTTCACGTCCTCGTACAGCGCAGGGGAAGGAAACTGCGTCGGAGCCGCCGTCAACCTGCCTGGGATCGTCCCCGTCCGCGACACCAAAGCCCCTGAAGCCGGCACCCTCGCCTTCAACAGCGACACGTGGACTGCGTTCACCGCCTCGCTCAAGTACTGAGCCAACCCGCGCAACCGAGCCAGAAGGCCCCGTCTCCCCCACCCGACCTGGGAGAGACGGGCCAGACCCGTGCCCTCAGGCGCCGTCAAGTCGCTCAGGACACCGACGGCATCCGGCAACCAGGTCGACAGGCGGCACCGTACGCCCGGGAACGCCCCGCCGCTGCGGGTGCCTGCCGGACGACATACGACTCGACGGCCGGGCCTCTCTGGAAGGCCTGCGAGAACCTCACCGTTGCAACCTCGGACCGACCGCGGGCGGCACGGCTGAAAGGGTCAGCGATCACCGTGCCCGTAGGTGTCCAGGATCTTCTCCTGGCTTTCGCCCCGGTAGACCACATGCCAATGGAGGTGCTTGGACTCCTGGTACAGCCCGAGGTTGGTCGTGACCTTGCACGACCCGTGTTCTCTCTCCACAGCGCCCGCAACGTCACGGACCAGACCGAGCACCGCTAGCAGCAGACCCTCATCAGCGTCGCCGAGATCGGTGAGCGAGGGGACATGCTCCTTGGGGATCACCACGATATGCACGGGATAGGAAGGATTGGTGTGGTGGAAGGCCAGCGCCCGTTCCGTCTCAGCGACCTTTTTGACGACTGCCCGCCCACTGAGCGCCTGGTTGCAGTAGAAGTCCGATACGGGACCCGGGACAGCGCTGGTCACAATCGGTAACCTCTCGTGCCGTGATGGCGATCTCGATGTGAGCATACCGGGCAGAAGTGCCCACCTTCCGGGGCCGGGCAGGAACAGCACCTGCCCCAACGGACCTCCACGCATGCCCGCAGGGCAGCCTGCGAGACCGCCCCCGTCGATCCCGACGACCAGGCGAAGGCACTCGCCGCCGGCGTGCAGAACCCCGACCTCGAACGGGTTGACGGTGCCCGCCGTGGCGCCCTCTACCAGGTGTGGAAGAACCAGGAGGAGCTGCTGCGCGCCTCGGCACACCCCGACCGCCCCGCGCTGGTTCCGCTCGGCGGCATCGGCACGGGAGGTGGCGAGGTGGCCCTCAACCTCGACGCACCGTTCCTCGGCCATCCGACCCGGCAGACCAGGGACCTCCTCAAGCGCGCCGGGACCTGGGGCCTGACCCTGCGCGATGTCCGCGAGCACCTCGCGATGGACGATCCCCAGGCTCTGGCCTACCTGGGCGCGATGGCCGAC
This sequence comes from Streptomyces sp. NPDC001787, assembly GCF_040297465.1. Classification (NCBI taxonomy): domain Bacteria; kingdom Bacillati; phylum Actinomycetota; class Actinomycetes; order Kitasatosporales; family Streptomycetaceae; genus Streptomyces; species Streptomyces sp. NPDC001787. The sequence continues at coordinate 121,545 of NZ_JBEOZE010000015.1, read as the reverse complement.
CAACGGCTGCTGATCGCGCCCGGTTCCGGCGCCGTCGCCGACCGGGACGGCGGACGCTGGAAGATCACCGCGGACGGTGTGCAGTTCGGCCGCGGCACCGGCCGCAAGATGGTCAGCCGCGCCAGGGCCGATGACCTGGCCGCCAAGGTCGTCACTGCGGCACGCGACATCAACGCCGACCCTGACACGCTGTGGTGGGTCAAGGAGATCCGGGCCGCCGGCCCCTACTCCGACCCCGGCCGCGAGCAGCTCCTGCACGTCGACCTCGCCGTCCACCTTTCTCCGCGTCTGTCGGACCAGACCGAACAGGCCAAGGCCGAGGCCCGGATGGAGGACGCCGCCAGGGACGCGGGAATGACCGGCCAGGTCCGCGACATGGTCGGATACGGCCACTGGCGCACCAAGCTCGCCCTGGCCGGCAAGGGCACCACCGTGCGGCTGTTCATGCTCCCCCCGTACGCCGAAGAGGGGACGGTCTTGTTCCGGGAGGACCGCGACCTGACCGTCAGCCGCACCACGCCGCAGTACCGCAAGCGTGAGCCCGACACCGTCGGCCTGTGCTCCTGGTGCCGACGCGAGCTGCCGGCCACCCGGATCGCGCGGCCCGGCGAGCCGCGCAGTTCGTCGCCGATCGCCTTGTGCGAGGACTGCCGGGGATTGGGCGGGGTGTCCGGCCGCGCCAACGATTTCCAGGAGGTCTTGCCCCACGCGAGCTACAAGGCGCTGAAGGAACTGAAGAAGGGCGGTGCGTCCCACGGCACCGGGTGCGTGCTCTGCGGGCGGCTGCCCGCCTCAGAGAAGCAGTGGTGGGAGCAGTGGAGCAAGAGCGAAGTAGCCGACGCAGATCTGGTGCTGTGCCAGATCTGTCCGGGCCTGCTGGGGCTGGCCGACCGGCGCGAGCGTGAGCACGAGTGGAGAGAGCTCCACCAGTCCGCCTGCCTGACAGGGATGCACGCGATCCTGCGCGAAGAGGCAGGGCTCGAGCCGTTCACGGTGCCGGCGAGAAAACGGAGGCTCCCGCGCCTGACCGAGTTCCACCAGCAGATCCTCGAAGCCGTCACCGTCAACGGCGTCATCTCGGCAGCCGACATGGACCGATTCGACCACGCGCAGGACATCTACCGGAAGCGTGACTTCTGGCAGTCACGCATGGGACACCTCCTGCAGCACGACCTCGTCACCCCTGTCGGAGGCGAGTGGAGGCGCCCGTGGTCACGGATGCGAGCCATGGACGACGAGGAGCGCGACCTGGTCCGCAAGATGCGGGAACTCCACGTCTCGGGCCCGGTCTGGAACGGGACAGCCGTCGTCGACCCCCAGCCGCCCGCGGACTGGGTCCGCTTCGCGGACCAGCTCAAGACACTGACCGACAAGCACGACCGCGTGGCGCTGGGCCTGTGGGAAGCAACCTGCCCGAGGGCGGAACGCCGATGATGTTCTGCTGCCGCCGGGACGGGGACGACGTCAACCCGCCGATGGCTCCGGCCACCCGGCGGGGGTCAATCCTTGCTGGGGTCGTACAGTCCGGCACGCTCCAGCGCGTTGAACAGGTCCGCAACGCTGTCCGGTGACAGCGACACCTGCAGGGCGGCAGCAGCGTCGCCGACTGCCTCCTTGGCCGCCGGCTCGGCGTCACGCCAGCAGGCTGCCATCTGATCCAGTCGTGCGGTGTCCCCCGGAGCTGGGGTTGGCAGTGCATCGTCGTTCTCTCGCACGGATAGTCCTTCGTACGGCTCGGGGCGGCCCGGTCCGGCAGCTTCCGGGCCGTGGCTGGGTAGCCCTCTACTGCCGCGCTCGACGGCCGCGCGGTCCCAGTTATCGTTCCACTCGTCGGTGAGCGCTGTACCGGAAAGGACGAATACGGGGCCTGTGCAGCAGCTGCTTCCCGGGCGGATCTGCTGCGGCCCGGCTCAGGGGCCGGGCCCGCGGCGCTTCTACCGTCCGTGCGCTGTCCTCACCACGACGAGCGGTGGGTGGGGCCACGAGCGGGTTCGGTCGGGTGGCGGGCCGATATTGCACATCCCACCCTGCGGAGCGGGGAGAGCCCGCATAGGCCGCGGCAAGCACGAACTCCTCCGCTGCGGTGTCGGCGATGTACCTCCCGGACCGCTCATCGCTCGGAAACGGTCGTCGGAAACCGCTGCGGCATGCCTCTCCGCCAGCACCGCGCGCCCTCGTCTGCCGAGCTTGGTCGTTCACCCGGTTCCGGCGGCGTGCGGTTGCTGTTCATCCGAGTGCCTTGCGTCGCCTTTCGACGGGCAGCTCTTGGTGTACACGGGCGTCTCGGAGCCGGCGGCCTGTCACTCGTTGCCGCGCTGGCGCGCCTGTTCGAAGGTCCGCAGCATCGCCAGTCGCGTCTGCTCGATGCGAACGGGATCACGTGGTTCCTGGTCCGAGGCTGGCTCTGTGCGGTTCTCGGCAGCGGTCAGCATGGCATCCAAGGCCATCTGGCGCGCACCGTCGTTCAGCAGCGGTACAAGCCGTAGCGCGCCGATGGTGGCTAGCGTCAGCACGTCGTCGCGTGTGGCCGGAGGCAGGCGGCCCTCGACCAGTTCGTCGATCCGCCAGCTGTACGCGACCTCGTCCCACGTGATCTCCGGCGGTTCCTTGTCGCTCACGCCTTGTCTTTCCTTCCGCTTGAGGACAAAGAAGTACCACACAGGTCGGACATCTGGATCTGTGTCCCGGATCGCGGGCGCAGGGCACCGAGCCGACGGGCGGACGGCTCCAGCGGGCCTCCTCGACCAGCCGCCTTGGTCACCTCAGCGTTCCGGGCCCCGGTGGTGTGGAAGTTCGTTGTTCAGCGCGTGGGGCTGGGCGCCTCCGAGAACGGGCGGCCCCGGTACATGTCGGCCAGCGGTTTCGGGTCCTTCATGAGGAGGAGCTCTTCTGCCCCCATGCCGAAGTTCTTCAGCATCCAGGCGTCGCTCTGGCCTTGGATCTTCTCGCCGGTGGCGGTGGTGTAGCCGGCCGCGGCGCTCTGCACGATGCTCGACATCCGCCGTTTGTCGTGGGCGCCGCGGGCCCGGTTGTGGCGGATGGTGGAGGCCATGCGGTGGGCAAGGTCGGCCTGGGGCAGGACGACGGCCGGGAGCATGCCGCCTTCGCGGGCTCGGATGCGGGGGGTGTCGCGGACGGTCAGGTAGCGGTGGTAGCCGTCCACGATCTCGAAGAAGCCCGTCTCCTCGTCGAGGTAGACGACGGTGTTCTGGGTGATGCCGTCCGCCCAGATCGATGTCTCCAGCAGCCGCATCTCCCGGGGCTTGACGACGTTCGGGTTGTAGGCGTTCGCGCGGACACGGTCGAGGGGGATGGCCTGGACACGGTAGACGGGGCTGCGTCCGTCGTCGCCCGGGGTGAACAGCTCCTCCTGCACGGCCGCGGTGGGAGGCTGGGCAAGGTCGTCGCCGTCGGTGCCGGCCGGCCGGTTGGGAGCGAGGTGCTTGATCTTCTGGATCCCGACGATCGCACTGAGCTGGCGCACCTCGTCCTGGCTCATGCCGAGGTGTTTGCGGATCCAGGCGTCGCGCATGCCGGAGTCGACGAGTTCGCCGACGATCTGGGCCATCAGCTCGGGGTCGTGGGTGCCGCGTGCCCGGTTGTGGCGGATCGTGGAGGCCATCCGGTCGGCCAGCGTCTTGCCCTCCAGCACGACGACGGGAAGCATCCCGTTCTCGCGGTCGCGGAGGCGGGGGGTGTCGCGGACGGTCAGGTAGCGGTGCTCACCGTCCACCAGGTGGTAGACGTCCGCCTCGGAGTCGTGGACGACCACGGAGGGCTGGGTGATGCCGTCCTCCCACATCGACCGCTCCAGCAGTTCGCGCTCGGGTGGGGCCACTGAGTTGGGGTTGTAGAAGTTCGTGCGGACCTTCTCCAGCGGGACGGCGCGGACGCGGTAGATCGGACTGACGAATGCCTGAGGGGTCACAGGATCTCCCGGTACTTCTCGACGGCAGCGCTGCGCTTGGTCATTTCGTACTTGGTCTGCCCGAATCCCATGTATTTGCAGGAGTGGTCGAAGCGCAGGATGGTGATGACGAGGCGCTTGTAGGTGGGGATGAGGGAGAAGTCGGAGACGCCGGAGATGTCGTCCGGGTAGCGGCGGAAGCGGACGACCTCGTACGGTACGCGGCGTTTGCGGTTGTCCGCGGGCTCGCCCAGGAATTCCGTTCCTTCGGGGGCGCTGGCCCGCAGTTCGTCGGCGGCGTCCTTGGGCAGGGCGCCGCCCTTGACCGTCCAGTACCTGGCCGACGTCCGGAACTTTCGCAGGTAGCCCGCTCTGATCTCGTCGTCCTCGATGGTGGAGAGCAGGAAGTTCGCGTAGGTCTTCCAGGTGTGGCCGGCGGGCAGCTTGATGTCCTTGGCGCCCATGGCGCTGGTCCCGCCGTAGATGGCGGTGAAGTTCGCGCCGTTCACCCGCCCGACGAGTTTCGCCCAGGTCTCCGGCTCGATGACCCGGTAGAGCTTGAGCGACTCCTGTCCCTCGCCGCGGAAGGGGGAGGCGACCCGCATGTCGTTGATGGGGACGCCGGCGAGATGGAACAGGTCGTACAGCTTGTTGTAGGACCAGCCGAAGGTGGCGTTCGCCGTCCAGATGTCTTCCGTCACCCAGTCGAAGATCGGGTACACGTTGAAGACGCCGTCGCCCTTCTTGCTGGTCCAGTTCCGCCCGTCCAGCATGGAGGCCTCGGCGCGGTCCTTGCGGTGCAGGGCGGCGTAGCGGTGGTGGCTCTCCTGGGTGCGGATCCCGACGAGTACGGCGGTGCGCTCGGCGCCGGAGCGGCGGTGCAGCCAGCCGGCGATCTGCTGCTGCACGGTGTAGTCCCAGACGCCGTCGTACGCGGGGAAGCCTTCGGGGACGTTGCCCGTGTGGATGACGCCGGGGACGTCGGGCAGGTCGCGGACCCACAGGTCGCGCTTGTCGGGGTCCCAGGGTTTCCAGTGGTCCTGGTACATCGAGACCTCGCACGCCGCGGCGAAGGGGAGGCAGATCCACACCGGGTCGACGATGTCGAGGTTGGACGTCATGACCTCGGTGACGTAGTCGGTGGTCGCCGCGTACTGCCCCTCGTAGTCCAGGTGGAGCACGGTGATCTTCTTGGTGATGTTGTGCTCGCGCATGTAGGCGATCGCCGCGTTGTACATGACTCCGGAGTCCTTGCCTCCGGAGAAGGCCAGGATCACGTTGTCGAAGTCCCTGAAGACGACCTGAAGGCGCGCCTGGGTGGCCTCCCACACGTTCACGGTGCGGTCTCACTTCCTGGTGTGTCGGCTGCCCGGCGGTGTGAAGCGCGTCCCGGCCGCCGCTCTGCGTCGGTGGTGGTGGGTGCGGCGCTCTCGTCAAGCGTATCGGGCCGGTCTGTCACAGAGTGCCGGTCGGGTCGATCTCGTGCCGGACCAGCCGGGCGAGCCAGTCCTTCCTGCGCAGGTTCTGCGCCACGAGCACGTCGATGCCGAGGTCGGAGACGTGCGTGGTGTACGTCAGGGGGCGGGTCTGGCCCATGCGGCGGATGCGGCTGCGGGCCTGCTGGATGAGTTCGTAGTTGAAGGGCATCGAGGCGAAGTGGCAGCTGTTGACGTGCTGGAGGTTCAGTCCGTAGCTGCCGGTGCCGTAGGTCAGCAGCAGGGGTATGCCCTCGGTGCGGAAGCGGGCGTAGATCTGTTCCCGCTCGGCGGCGGGGGTGGAGCCGTTGACGAGGAGGTGGTCGTCGAGGTGGTGGGCGATCTGCTGCTGCTCGTGCCGGTACTGGCAGAAGACGATGGTGTGGCGGCCGGCGACCTGCTCGGCGACGGATCGGCACTTGTCGGGGTCGGTGGCCGCGATGCGTTTCAGGTTGCCGAGCATCCGGAACAGGGCGTGGTCCTGGCCCCAGGCGGCCCACGCGTCGAGGAAGTCGTCGCGTTCGCTCTCGTAGGCGGTGCGTGTCGGTGCGCCGACGTCGTGTTCGTGTTCCCGGGCGTTCTCCGGTACGCCGACGTCGAGGCGCGCTTCGTAGATGTAGGGCTCCATGAGGGATTTCAGGTGGGCGACGTTGGGGGTGTACGTCTCGAACCACACCCGTTCGCCGCCGTCGCGCTGGATGCGCTGGTGCATGGTGAAGTACCGGTAGCGGAAGGCGCGGTCGTCGGTGGCGAGGATCTTCGGGGAGAGCCAGTCCAGCTGGCGTTTCAGGTCCCACAGGTCCCGGGTGAGGGGGGTGCCGGTCAGGACCAGCGCGTAGTCGGCGCTGCTGCGGATCTCGGTCAGTCGCCGGTGGCGCTTGGAGTGGGCGTTCTTGATGAAGGTGGATTCGTCGGCGACGATCATCAGCCGCCGCCGGCGGGCCCAGGCCAGGACGTCGAGGTAGGTGCGGTCGGACTGGGAGAGGGTCTGGTAGCCGAGGAACCGCACCGGTACGCGGCAGCCCCATTTGGCCACTTCTTCCTCCACGGTGGCCAGCACGGAGTACGGGGCCACCCACAGCACCGAGTCCAGCCGGTGGGCGCGGCTGTTGGCCAGCTCGACCGCGACGCGGCTCTTGCCCATGCCCTGCTCCAGGAACGCGGCGCCGACTTTGAGGCGGGCGAAGCGCTCCAGCGCCTCGCCCTGGGGGCCGGTGAGGGCCTGCTGCCCGGGCGGTACAGGGCCTGCGGGCGGTGCCGGCTGCGCGGTTGACGGGCGGGGCGGGCTGCTGGTCGGGTCGTGCGGCATCAGGGTGTCTCCTCGGGTGCCCGGCCGGGGCGGTCTGCGCAGTCCGGGGCCGGGGCGGCGGGCCCGCGGGGCGGGGTCGTCACGGTTCGGGCGCGAGGCGGGGGTCGTCCTCCAGCAGTTCGGCGTGAACGGCGACCTCGTCGAGAGGAGTGAGCGCCGGGGGCTGGCGGGTGTAGGTGCCCGGGGCAGGGGCGGTGTCGGCCCAGGGGGAGGTGGCCGCCATGAACTCCTCGGCGCCCACCGTGGTGGTGTCCCCGTCCGGTGTGCGGGCGCGGAAGGTCCAGTTCTCGGGGAAGCGCCAGGTGATGTGGTCCGGGCCGTCGTCCTTGACCGAGACCAGCGGCTCGCGGTGGTGGATGACCGCGTGCGGCCACGGGGTGCCCGGCGGGAGGGGGAGCCACCAGGTGGACGTGCCGCGGCGGACGCGGGAGGGGTGGAAGGCGACCTGGTACCAGGTCTTCGGCTCGACGGCCTGCGACGGGCCCGGCTGCGGGAGGGGGTTGGTCCGGTCCTCGTGCATCTGCTGCGCCGGCACTCTCATCACCCGGCGGCCGCCGAGCACCCTGAAGTGCCAGTGGGGGCCGAAGCGGACGGTGACATGGCCGGGCCGGTGCCGGCGCAGGAGGGTCGGCGGGTGTTCGAAGCGCAGGCCCTCCCACCGGGAGCACACCAGGCGCACCACGGCCACGGGCTTGCCGTGGTCGTTCGTCGTCTCGCTGACGTCCGCTTCCGGGACGTCGAACTCGCCCGAGGTGCCGTCCTCGTAGGGCGGCGGGCCCCAGTAGTGCCGCTCCGCCGGGTGGGACAGGCGGTGCGTGCGGTCCTGGTGGAACTGCTCGGCGGGCACCGAGCCGATGCGGGCGCCGTCATCGATCCTGATGGCCCAGGCGCCACCGATCCGGACCGTCAGCGGCCCCTGCTCCTGCTCCTGCTCCTGCTCCTGCTGCACCATCGACCTCGGCAGGAGCGCCGTGCAGCCCTCCCACCGTGAGTGCCTCAGCCGCACGCGGACGCACCGCTCGTCCTGGGTGTCCGCGGCGATGTCACCGGCGGGGAAGGTAAGGGTGTTCAGTCCGTAGGGGTCGAAGCCGAGGACCTGCTGTTGCGGAGTGCGGGGGCCAAGCGTGCCCTGCGCCGCCTTCTGGGTGAGGTGGCGGGTCCGCAGGTCGCGGTGGTCGATGAGCCACTTCGCGCTGGTGACCGCGGCGATGGCCGCGTGCGCGCTGTCCGTGTGCTGCAGGTGCTGCTCCAGGCGGGACCGCTGCTCCTCGCCGCCGGCGGCCCGGGCGGCCTGGATGAGGCGTTCGCGGGCGAGGGTGAGTCCGTCGAGCATCGACGCTCGGATCGTCTCCGCCCAGGTGATCTGCCGGGGCGATCCCTGCAGCGCGGGAAGGCCCGCGGAGCGGTTCGCCGCGGCGTCCCGTTCGGCGTCCTCGGCCCGCTGCCGGTCCTGCCGTGATTTCCAGCAGCTGCCGCAGTCGGAATTCTCCAACCACCGTGCGCGGTCATCACGTTGGGAGGACTTGCCGTAGAGCTGGACGGTTTCGTGGTGCCCGCAGGCGTGGGTGATGCCGTACTGGCCCATCATCCGCCCCCCGGCACCGGCCGTGTCCGGGGTGTGGACGCGGTCGTCCCCGGCATGCCGGGGGCGCAGGCCCGGTGCGGGCCTGGCCCCGTCGGGAGGACAGGGCGGCTCATTCCTGGGCCTCGCCGGGGGGCGCGGACTTTGGTCCGGTGGTGCGGGGGTACTGGCCGCGTGAGCGGCGCTGGGGCCACCATGCGTAGATCTCGGCGTAGCGCCAGCGGCGGCCGTCGGTGCCGGGAGCCGGTTCCGGGGCCGCGGGGTCGTTGCGCAGGGCGCGGTTCAGGGTTTCCCGGTGCACCCCGAGGTAGCGGGCGATCTGTGCCTGGTGCACGGGCTGGGCGGCCACCCGCGAGGGCGCGACGGGGCCGGGTCCTGTGGGCCGTCCTCGTGCGTAGGCGGCCAAGTGGGCGTCGACCGTCTGCGGCGAGTAGCTGAGTTCGCGCTCCACCCAGGGGCGGCCCTTCTCCTCGATGAGGCGGTGGATGAGCTCGGGGAGCGTCTCGCGCGGGGTCATGGGCCCTGACTCCGTTCGGTGGCGGTCGGGGCGATGGTACCGCCGCCCCGCGCACAGCCATCTACCCCGTACCGGCGGTCCCGTCCACCCCGTGCGCCCGGGAACGAACAGGGGACGCATGCGTCGCACTCGCTGCCTCCTGGTGAGCTCGTTGCGTTCCGGCCAGCCAACCACCTCCCACTGTCAAATCGTAACAAGATCATGTTGCGATTTGCTCGGTGCGGTGACACGGTGTCCAGGCCCGGCCGGCGAGGACATATGCGGCCAACAGCGGCCACTGAAGGAGGTGTTGACGGTGCCGTTCAACCTGCTCGAACGCCGGTGGCTGCCCGTGCTGACCCGGGACGGACCGGACCGGATGTCGCTGCGCGGCGCACTGGCAAGGGCCCACGAGGTGCGCCTCGCAGGGCTGCCGGAGGATCACACGGCGCTGCTGCGGCTGCTGCTCGCGCTCTACGCGTCGGCGGCCCGCCCGGCCGATACCGGAGAGTGGGACGCCGTCTGGCGCTCCCCCTCCCTGGAATCCGAGCGGACCGGCGCCTACCTCGACGCCCACGCCGACCGGTTCGACCTGTTCTCGCCCACGCGCCCGTTCTGGCAGTGCGCCGCGCTGAGCGAGCCGAACCGCGAGCCGGATGTGCTGGAGATCGCCACCTGGGGCTCGGGCGTCGCCCAGTTCGCCTCCCACCTGCTGTTACCGCCGGAGCCCATGGCCCCGCAGGACGCCGCCGTCGCCCTGGTCCTGATGCAGTCCTGGCACCCCGGCGGCATCCAGAGCGGGCACCCGGACGATCCGGCGTCCCGCGCCGGAAAGGTCTACGGCGGCAAGGCCTCCCCCCTGAGCTCCATCACCCACCTGCGCATCACCGGGCAGACCCTGAAGGACGAGCTGCTGCTGAACTGCCCTCCCGGACAGCGCAGTTTTGGCGACCGGCCGGTGTGGGAGCGTGATGCCCCCGCAGCGCCGATGCTGGCCCGCGAGCCGGACGGCCCACTGGATCTGTGGACCTGGCCCACCCGCCGCGTCCGTCTCTTCCCCGACGAGGACGGCCACGTCACCGATGTCGCCGTGCACGACGGCGACCGCCCCGCAGACCCCGGCGCGGCCGCGGTCCGGTGGGATCCGGGCGCGGCGGTCACCGCGCGCGGGACCCGGCTGGCCATCACGGACGCCGGGCGGCAGCCCCTGCCCTGGGCGGCCGCCCGAATCCTGGCCCCGGAACACGACTCGGGCGGCTGCACAGTCCTGGAGCACCTGGCCGCCGCCGCCGAACGCGGCACACTTCCACCGCAATCCACCTGGCAGGGGGTCGCGCTGCGCGCGGAGCACACCACCGCCCACCGCGCCGCGCTCTCCGGCATCGTCGCGCTGCACACCGCCCTGGGCCCCGCCGGTGTGCTCGGCGCCCCCGGCCGACGTGCCGCGTTCGCCGAGATGGCCGCCCTGCCGTGGCTGGTGCAGCGGCAGATCACCCGGACCGCCTCCGAGGCCCTGGGCATCATCTCGGCGATCGCCGCCGCCCGCCCGGGCCTGTCCCTGGCCGCCCACCTCCTCTACGCGTGGGAAGAGTTCGCCGAAAACCCGGACGCCGGCGCCGACGGCTGGGTACAGGTCCTGGCCGCCGCCGTGGACCGCGTCGCGGACTCCGCGGGCGGCGACCTGATGGCCGCCGCCCGCATCCGCACCGACGCCCTCGCCACGCTGCCCGCACCCGTCGACCTCCCGGAAGAAGGCCGCCCATGAGCCCCGGCCCCGATCAGCCCGACCCCGTCGCCGAACGCGTCCGGAGCGTGGCCCACACCATGCTGAGCAGCACGCAGTCCCGCTGGTCACTCCCGCACAACCGCCCGGCCCTGCGCCGCGACCTCCCCCCGGACGAACCCGCGCTGTGGATGGCGCTCGACCTCTACCGCCTCCACCCCGACGACGGCGCCCTCGACGCCCCGGTGTTCACCCGGGCCGCGACGGCCGTCGCCGCGGCCGCGCAGCTGTGGGCCCGCTCCGGCATCACCCACCGGGCAACCTCCCCCGACCACGACACCACCCTGGGAGCCGCCCTCGCCCGGGCCTCGCGCACCAGCCCCGGCACCCAGGAGCGCTTCACCCGCCTGCTCCAGTCGAGCACCCTCGACGAGATCCGGACCGTGCTGCGCCCGCTCCTTCACCAGCTCCCGGCCGACGCCCGCCTCGACGTCAGCGCCCTGGCGGCCGACTTCTGCACCCTCCAGTCCCCCGCCGGTTCCCGAACCGTCCGACAGGACTGGGCGCGGGCCTACACCGGAACCAAGGCCCGCTCACGCCGCACCCCGACCCCCGCATCCGCCCCCGGAAAGGCCGATCCCGCATGACCGTCCACCTCACCCTGCACGCCCTGCACACCCTGCCGCCCAGCAACGTCAACCGGGACGAGACCGGGGCACCGAAGACCGCCACCTACGGCGGAGTCCTGCGGGCCCGGGTCTCCTCGCAGGCCTGGAAGCGGGCCATGCGCCTGCGCTTCACCACCGCCGGACTCGTCCCCGCCCAGGACCTGTCGGACCGCACCCGCCACGGCGTCGCCCAGCTCGCCAAGGCCATCACCGCGCTCCGCCCCGGCCTGGAGGGCACAGCGGCAGCCGATCTCGCCAAGAAGGTCCTGGTCTTCGCCACCGGCGCGAGCGTCGAAAGCCCCAACGCCCGCCGCACGGCCACCGAGGGCGCCACCCCGACCACCCGGGAAACCCTGTTCCTCGGGCGCCGGCAGATCGACCGCATCGCCGAGCTCGCCGTCCAGGGCGCCGACGACATCACCGCCCACCTGAAGACCAAAGCGAACGCGACCGCGATCAAGGAGGCCGCCTCCTCCCGCGACGCGGTCGACATCGCCCTGTTCGGACGCATGATCGCCACCGGCGACAACCTCACCGTGGACGCCGCCGTCCAAGTAGCCCAAGCACTCGCCGTCCACCGCACCCCCGTCGAGAGCGACTTCTTCACCGCCGTCGACGACCTCGCCTCCGGCGACGACCACGGCGCCGGCATGATCGGACAACGGGAGTTCCTCTCCTCCACCCTCTACCGGCACGCCGCCCTCACCGGACCCGACCTCGCCGCCAACCTTGCCGACTACGCCGGCACCATGGACCTCGCCCAGGTGACCGCCGCGTTCGTCCGGGTTTTCGCCGAAGCCGTCCCGGCCGGACACATCACCTCCTACGCCCACACCACCCGCCCCGACGTCCTCATCGCCACCGTCACCGGCACCCCCCTCAGCCACATCGGCGCCTTCGAGACCCCGGTCGAGACCGTGTCCGGGGGAGGCCATCTGGCCCCCGCCGCCGAACGCCTGGCCGAGCACATGAAGGCCACCGACACCGCCTACGGCGACCCCACCGCCCGCTCCTGGCTCCTCACCCTCAACCCGAACGCCACCGAACCCCTCCACGCCACGGCAACCCGCGTCACCAACCTGACCGAACTGGCCGAGGCCGCCGCCGGTGAACTCGCCCGCCGCACCCAGGAGAAGACCCTGAAGGAGCCGGTGTGAGCGTCCTCGTCCTCGTGCTGGCCGGGCCCCTGCAGTCCTGGGGAAGCAGCAGCCGCCACTCCCTGCGCGACACCGACCCCCACCCCACCAAGTCCGCCGTCATCGGCATGCTCGGCTCCGCCACAGGACTGGCCCGCACCGACACCGCAGGCCTGGCCGAACTCGCCGCCCTCACCTTCGCCGTACGCACCGACCAGCCCGGCACCCGCCTCCGCGACTTCCACACCACCCACACCCCCACCGGCAAGTCGATGCCGCTGTCGAACCGGTTCTACCTCACCGACGCCGTCTTCACCGCCGCCCTCGCCGGCCCCGCCCCCCTGCTGGAACACCTCTACCAGGCCTTGCTCAACCCGGCCCACCCTCTGTTCCTCGGACGCCGTTCCTGCCCCCCGGCCCGGCACCCCGCCCACAGCCTCCACCCCGAGGCCACCGACCCCGTCACCGTCCTGGAGACACTGCCCTGGCAGGCCGCCGACTGGTACCAGCACCGGCACCCCCGCCACCGCATGCGACTGCACCACGACACCGACCCGGCCAACCCGGCTGCCCGCCTCCACCCCGACCAGCCCGCCGACTTCACCCCCGGCCACCGGCGCTACCGTCCTCGGCCGGTCGCCACCCGCACACTCCCCCCTCCCCCGACGGCAGGAGGAGACCGGCCCGGACCTCTGGACTTCTTCGACGCCCTGGACGGTTCCACGTGAGCCACCTGACCCGATGCCGCCTCAACCCCGCCCGCGCCCGCCACCTGACCGCCTCCCCCAGCGCCTCCACGCCGCCGTCGCCTCCGCCTTCCCTCCGCCTTCCAGCGGAGAAGGACCCTCCCACCGCGTTCTGTGGCGTCTGGACGAGACCCTCCTACCGCACCGACAGCCCGTCCTCCTCATCGTGAGCTCCACGCGACCCGATCTCACTCATGTCATCGAGCAGGCCGGATGGCCCCGCCTCGCCACTCCGCGGACGCCCGGGTGGGAAACCCGGCCCTACGCCCCGGTCCTCAACGCGCTCCGCCCCGGCCTACGCCTGCAGTTCCGGCTCACCGCCAACCCCACCCGCGCCGCCTTCCACCACGGCCGCCGAGGAGTTCGCACCGCCGCGACCACACCCGCCCAGCAAATCCAGTGGCTCCTCGACCGCGCGCCCAGAGCTGGATTCGGCATCGCGTCACGAAACGAGCAGGACGACCGGCCCCATGTCACCGTGGCCGGCCACCAGGTGCTCGACTTCGCCCGCGCACCCGGCGGGCAGCGCGGCAAGAACGTCCGCATCCACTCCGTCACCTACGAAGGCCACCTCCACGTCACTGACCCCGACGCGCTGCGCCACGCCCTCACCCAGGGCATCGGCCGCGCGAAGGGCTACGGGTGCGGCCTGCTCACCCTTGCCCGCGCACTACAACCCGACTGACCGGCCCCCGTCGCGCTGCCCCGATACGCACGGTGAAGCCACGCCCGTCGGTGAGCAGGAGGACCGGCCGGTCCCGGCGGTGAACACGGCCGTGCGAGTGAACGGCTGCCCCAGGGCGCCAGCCCGCGCCCCCTACGTGAACCCACGCTCCGGACGAACATCAGCACCCCGATACACAAGGAGTTCCATGAGCAACACGCCTGCTTCCCGCGCACCGCGCACCGTAGTCGCCACTGCCTCCCGCGAAGGCACGGACGGCCCGATCGCCGACGCCGTCCGTCAGTACACCGCCGCTGACCTCACCACCGCCGTCGCTGTCGTCGACGGTGCCGGCCACAGCCCCGAGGCCGTGGAAATCGCGCCGGTACTCGCCGAGGTCGCCGCCAGGAACGGCGCCGTGCACTTCGCGGTGCGCGGAGTGCTGTCCGCCGCCGGTCTCGTCTCCGACCGCGGGCCCGACGGCGACGGCCCGCGGGCTGTCGCAGCCGTAGTCGTCTGTCCTCCCACCGACATGACAATGGCGGCTTGGTCAGGAGACTGCCGTGTTCACGGGTGGAACGGGCGCCGCCTCACCCTCCACTCCACCGACCAGACGGTGGCCGAACAGATGCGCCAGTACCTCGGCCTCACCGACCCTCTGCCTCCAGCCGCCAGCGACCACCTGCGCGGCGACTTGACCAACGCCACCCTGGAAACAGTGCCAGGCGTACGGATCGCCGCCGACGAAATGATCATCGTCACCAGCGACGGCGTACACGCCCAGATCGACGCCGACCAGTTCGAACAACTCGTCCAGAGGCACGCCGCCGACCCGCAACTGCTCGCCACCGAGTTGGTGGCCGCCGCCCGACCGACCGCCTCGGGATACCGAGACGACGCCACCGCCGCTGTCATCGTCCGGCCGGAGGCTCGGCGGGAAGACTAGCCGGGCCACTGGTCCGAATCTCGCTACCGAGAGAGGCGATCGAGCCATGCGGTGCCCTCGGCGATGTGCGTGGACGGTGAGGAAAGACGGTGTCAGATCGGAAGCACAGGAGCATGCTCCTTGATCCCTTACCCCTCCTCGCTCCTGCGGGGCCGGGGCACCAAGGGCAGGGGCTATCCGGTGCCGTGGGGTCCGCTGGGCGGCCGGGGGGCTTGGTGGTGGGGGTGCTGCTGGAGGGAGTGGAGTGTTTCTCAGGGTGCGCAGGGTGAGGCAGCGCAGGACGCGTAGTCGGCGGGCGGGCATGTCAGCTCTCCCGGTCAGGCTCGTCGGACAGCTCCAAAGTCACGGGGGTGGTGCCGGTGGTGGCTGAGCTGACGTGGGTGGTGTGGCGGGTGGGACGCAGGCCCATGCCGGTGAGGTCGTCGAGGTCGTGGAGCGCGCAGAGGAGCACGGCTGCGGCCGGGAGGGTTAGGGGGGTGGTGGGGCTGTACCCGAGCAGGGCGGCGGCGTCCGGTTCGGTGCGGGCCGCATGGCGGGCGTGGGCGAGGACCTGGCGGGGGTCGGTGACGGTGAGGTCGTTGACCTGGATGTGCTGGACGTGGACGCGCAGGTCGAGGGGGCGGGCGGGTGCGGGGCGAGGGGCGGCGATGGCGGGCAGCAGGCTCGGGTGGGTCATGAGGGTCATGAGGTGGGCTCCAGGGAACGGGGGGCCGGGACGAGGGTGAGCGGTCCGGCGGGGGTGGGGGTGGCGGGGGCGAGGACGGCCCAGGCGCGTGAGCGGTAGGGGTGGGAGGCGCGGCTGTGGCCGTGGCGGGCTGCGAGGTGGCCGACGATGACGAGGCCGCGGCCGTGCTCGTCGCTGTCGGCGTGTTCGTCGGGTCGGGCGGCGCGGGGTGCTGCGGGCCCGCCGTCGTCGACCTGGACGTGGTAGCTGCCCTGGTGGTCGCGGCTGAGGTGGGCCCGGATCGGGCCGGTGGTGTGAATGATTGCGTTGGTGACCAGCTCGCACATCACCAGCAGGACGTCGTCCGTCTCCTCGCGTGTCGCGTCCCAGCGGGTGAGGGCCTCGGCAACCCAGGCTCGGGCCTGTTGGCAGGCGCTGGGGCGGTGGGCGAGGTGGAGGCTGGTCCGGGTGCGCCGGCGGGCGGTGAGCTGGGTGGTCATCAGAGGGCTCCGCAGGGTGTGAGAAGCGTGGGGGCCCGTTTCCACCGGGTGGTGTGCGGTGGATTCGGACATACTCACCATGAGAGCGCCGCGCTTTCGTCGCAAGGCGCGTTGTGTGCACTGTGCGCAGTCTGCGCGGAGTGTCGGATGGAACGGCCGGAACAGTTGGGAGGCGTCCATGGCACGCGAGAGGTCGGGCCGGACGGCGCAGCACCTGGTCCTCGTGGCCCGTCTGCGGCGCCTGCGGGAGGGTGCGGGTCTGTCGGTCCCCCAGGCCGCTGAGCAGCTGGGATGGCACCCGTCGACGCTGCGGCGGCTGGAGCAGGCGCAGACCAGTCTCGACGTGGGGCAGGTTTCCGCCCTGGTGGCTGCATACGGGGCGGGTGCGGCGGAGGCCGGGGACATCATGGGCCGGCTGAACGCGGCGAGCATGCCGGGCTGGTGGCATCCGTGGCGTGACGCGATGGACCCATGGCTGATGGACCTGATGAGTGTGGAGTCCGCGACGAACTTCCTGCGGGTGTGGGATCCGGGCCTGGTGCCGCTGCTGCTGCGGTCCCCCGCGTACGCGATGGCCGTCGATGCCGTCCAGCGCCCGGAGCTGGACGAGGCGGCGCGGCGGCGGCGCGCGGATCTGCTGGTGGAGCGTCAGCAGCGGTTGCGTGAGCAGCAGACGCGAGTGTGGGCGGTATTGCCGGTGTCCGCGCTGCGCTGCCGGGTGGGCGGGGCCGAGGTGATGTGTGAGCAGTTGTCCTCGCTGCGGGCAGCTGCCGATCAGCGGGAGCTGACGGTGCAGTTGCACGGTGAGGACGCGCCGCCGCATCCGCTGACCGGGGTTCCAGCGCTGAGCCTGTACCGGGTGGAGACTCCGGAGATCGCGGACCATGTGGTGCGTGAGGGCGGGCTGCCCGGAACGGCGGACGTGTGGGACACCGACTCCCCTGTGCAGGAGTTCCGGACGATGCTGGACGTGTCGTGTGTGATGGCGATGAAACCGACCGCAACCGATGAGGTGCTGCAGGATGAGTACGACCGGCAATCCGGGTGAGCTGCCCCCGCAGATCGACACGAGCGTCGCGCATTCCGCCCGGGTCTGGAACTACTGGCTCGGCGGGAAGGACAACTTCCCGGCGGACCGGGCCGCGGGTGACGCCTACCGCGAGCACTACCCGCTGATCGAGACATTCGCCCGGGAGTCGCGGGACTTCCTCCGGAGGACGGTCACCTACCTCGCCAGGGACGCCGGCATGCGCCAGTTCCTCGACCTGGGCGCCGGACTGCCCACGGCGAACAACACGCACGAGGTCGCCCAGCGGATCGCCCCGGAATCCCGGATCGTCTACGTCGACCACGACCCCCTGGTGCTCCTCCATGTCCACGCGCTGCTGACCAGCAGTCCGGAGGGTGCGACCGCCTACGTCGAGGCGGACATGCGCGACACCGACGCCGTCCTCGAAGGCGCGGCCGTCACTTTGGACCTGGACGAGCCGGTCGCGCTGGTGATCTCCGACGTGCTGGGGCACATCGTGGACTGGGACGACGCGCTGTCGCTGGTGCGGCGGCTGGTGGAGCGGCTTCCCTCGGGCAGCTACCTCGCGCTCAGCCACTCCACCGCCTCCGACGAGACGCACCGCGCCGTCCAGGACGGCTACAACAAGAGCGGCGCGATCCCCTACATCTTCCGGGAGCCGGAGACCACGATCGCGTTCTTCGAGGGCCTGGAGATGGTGGAGCCGGGGATGGTGTCCTGGCCGAACTGGCGGCCCGACGCCAACACCGGCACCACCACCGACCGGGCCGGCTGGGGAGCCGTCGCCCGCATCCCCTGACACACCGGCACCCGCCGCGCCACGCACGGACCGACTGAACGTGCGCGGCACGCAGCGCCCGCCCACGCTTGAACCATGAGCAGCACCACAGGCACGACGCAGCCCGCCGGGGCCGCAGACCCGTGGGACGAACGGGAGGCCGGGGGGCGGCTGCTGCGGGCGGCGACCCGGTCCGGTGCGGACCTGATCAGCGAGGCCGCGTCCCTGATCCAGGGGTGGGCGGTGCTGGCCGACCCAATCGCCGGCGCCGTCTACAGCTCCCCCGCCACGGCTGCGGCCGACGGCGTCCACGCCGCCGCGGCCCCACGTAAGCACCCGCACCGCGTCCTGCGCCCCGCGGCCGGAGCCGTCCTCGTCCTGGGCCCTGCACCCACCGTGCCCGCCGACCGCACCGGCCTCGTCATCACCACCACCGCATCCCTCCTGGAGGTACGGGCGCGCCGCGCGGCCGAGCTCCTGGCCGAGCAGATGCGGCTGCACACCACCCTGATCCGGCTGCTCCTGGCCGGCCACACCACCACGGTCACCGACACCCTGGGCGGCACCGGTCTCACCCACGTCACGCTCTACCGGCTCACCGGCCCCGACATCCCCACCGCCCACCAGGTCCTCTGGCGGGCCGCCCGCCCCTCCCTGACCCCCCACGCCGGAGCCTGCACCCTGATGGGCCAGCTCGACACCGAACTCGTCGTCGCCGAGCTCCACCAGGACGGTGACGACGGGCGGATCCTGCGCCTGGTCTCCCGGGTCAGCGACCGGCACAGCCTGATCGCGGGCATGGCCGGACCGGTCCCCCTCACCGACCTGCCCACCGCCCACAGCGACGCGGGAGCCGCCCGCCACAGCGCCACCGCCACACGCCGGATCATTCCCGCCGCGGCCACCGGCGCCTCCGGGCTCGCCCGCCTCCTGCCCCCGCAGCCCTACACCTCCTGGGCCACGACGGTGCTGCGCCCGCTGACCCCTGATCACCGGCACCTGCTCGACGTGTGGCTGCGCACCGGCACCGCGAACGCCGCCGCCGGTGCGCTCAACGTGTCGCCCGGCACGGTGAGAGCCCGCCTCGGCCACCTCACCGGCCTGCTCGGTGCGGACCTTCCGGACGCCGCCGTACGGGCCCGCCTGCTCCTCGCCCTTCGCGCACCCACCGGCACTCAGGACTCCCCCACGCCGGGCCCCTACGTACTGGGCACTCTGCCGGCGGGGATCCTCGACACCGAGGCCGCCCGCACCTGGGCCACCGGCCTGGTCGGCGACCTTCAGCCGCACCTGCGGATCGCTCTGGCCTGCTGGCTCCGGCACCACGCCAAGACCGCCCCGGCCGCGACCGAGCTGCACGTTCACCGCACCACCCTGGCCACCTGGCTCACCCAGTGCGCCGAACACCTCGGACAGAACCTCGACGACGCCACTGTCCGCACGGAGCTCCACCTCGCGCTGGAGGCCACACGAACCGGTCCTGACGACCCGGCAGCCCTCCCCCGGCGCGGCGGCCGAACCTACCGCCGCCTGTAGTCTCCGCTCCCCTCCGTCGGGGCCGTGCTGAACACCCGGGTCCACGATCTCGGCATGGCGACCGCGCTTTGGTAACCGCACCACGGCGAGCACCGCCCGCAGCCGGGCGTCCTGGCCTATGCTCGGGCTGTCTCTTCGCGGCGGCAGAACTACCGAAGGGGACGTGGCAAGTGCCGGGGGCCGGCACCTGAGCCGCGCCCACCGCCTCCCGGCGCCCGCTCGCTGCCAACTGCGGCTGGTGGACGTCGACGTCGAGCGGAAGCCCGACCAATTCGGCCAGGCACTCAGCCCAGGGCCGGACAGCGGGGCGGGGCTGGGTCTGGTCACGGAACTACGACAGATCCGCGAGGTACTCCTTGATCAGTGTCTGGGCCACACGCGAACGTGTCTCCGCGACCCTAGCTTCCACGATGAGCATATTCTCCTTCGTCGACCACGGGCCGAGCTGCGCCATGTTCTGAACCTGATCAGCTTCCTCATTGGCTACTGCGGAGGACCTGAGCGATTGCATCGCCCGGCTGCGGCGCTGCTCCAGCAACTGACGGGCCCGGTCGTACTCCGCCCATGCTCGTAGCTCGGGAGCACCGGCGGCCTCGGTCCCAACGTCCTGGACGACCTTCCAGTTGTCCCGCTCGACCTGGGCCTCCAGGTCGCTGAATGCCTCCGTGTCACCGAAGTCGGCCTTGAGAGCGAGGACGATGTCGACGGCCTGGCCGACGAGGCGCCGGATGCTGTCACCCAACGCGCATACCGGGCAGCACCCGTGAGCGTCCGGCTTCCCGCACTGGTGGCACGGCGCCACGGCCCACACCGCCTTCTGCTGGGCCCGCTGCTCAGCGACCGCACCATCCCGCGCTGCGCGTTCCGCCGCCGCCGGCTCCCGCCGCCCGACGTCGTACGCGGCCTGCTGTTCGAACCGGCCCCGCAGCTCCTGCTCGTACAGCGGGCGAAGCTCCTCTGGGGTGGCCCGCGGGTACCGTGCGGTGACGGCGGCCGCGGCGGCCTGGCACAGTCCGCGGCAGTCACCGATCAGGCACTCGCAGCTCTGGCAGGGGCCACCGGTGTCCATCCGGGTGCCGTCGTCGCAGGTCTGGGACCAGCACCCCTGGGCCTGCGGCATCGGCCTCGACTCTGGCTGCAAGGTACTCGGCCCTGTCCCTTCGGGCGTAGGCGACCCAGCGGAGTGCGGTGTGGCGGTGCATCCCAGGCACGTCGGCGAGGATCGGGCTGGGGAGATCAGCCGCGAGGGCGGCCAGCGCCGCGTTGCGCGCGGTGCGAACCGGGATGCCGTGCCTGTTGAGCTTCTGGGTCATGCCGTGCGTCGAGATCGGCTTTCCCGGGACCATGCCCGGAAAGAGCCACCGAGGACCTGGGTGATCTCGCGAGAGCTGCGGCCGCAGCTGGGGTTGCTCGGAGAGGTACCGCAGAAGCTCGGCGAGTCTTGGAGGCAGCAGGACGGGGTGGCGGCCCAGGACGAGGTGGGCGTGCTTGTCGCCGAACTTGAGGTGCTCGGGCGTCAGGTGGCAGAGGCGTTCGGTGGACGGGCCGAACAGCAGGGTGATCGCGCCGGCAGCGCGGACGTCCGTGGGCAGGGCATCGTCGGTGTCCCGTCTCAACTAACCCAGTCCGCGCCGTTTCGTCTCACCGAAGCCAGTCGACGCAGGCCGGCACCGGGGCCTCGGTGGGTGCGCCCGGCCAGGCCGTCTCAACGAAGTCAGTCGACCCAGGTCAGGCGCTGGCCGTCGACTTGATTCATTGAGACGGGACAGACGGTCAAGCAGCGCTGGAGAAGTGGCCATCGATCGTCCTCGTCCCGTTCTCGCGAGTCTGGCCTCGCAGCAGACTCAGGATTCGATGGTGTCACGGCCACTGTGTCTCCTCTCGAAGTCGGCACTTCGGCGGCCCTTGAGAGTCGCCGACGCGGCGGGCATCGCCTCTCGTGTGATTGCGGGGCAATCACTGCAGACACTCCGGACGGCATCGCCCTCTGTGCGACTACCTTGCAATCAGCCGCGCCACTCCCACAGGGCATCGCCTCTCCAGTGATTGCGGGGCAATCACCGGAGAGGCTCCCATTGACTACGAGCGATCTTCCTTACATTTCGGCCACTTTGAACCTCTACATCGAGTGCTCCCGCTTCGGACCCGCGGCCGCGACGGATAGGCTCAGCGGCTGAGACCCACTACATCAGCACCACCCCACCCGGAGACCTCATGGTCGGAATGCCGAACAAGAACCTCGCCGCCGCCCGGACAGCAGCCTCGACACAGCGGCTGTTCAGCCAGGCGACGGCCGAACTACCCATCACGGACCTCTTGCCGAGCCCGGAGAACGGCCGCAAGAGGATCCGCAACGTCGAGGGACTTGCCGATTCCTTCGACGACGACGGAGTGGTGCAAGCCCTTACGGTTGTCACCGCAGCGACGTTCGTCGACCACTACCCGCAGCACAGGGAGTACGTCGAGGCATCCAAGAAGCCCTACGTAGTCCTGCACGGTCACCGCCGTCTCGCTGCGGCAGAGCGACGCGGGCTAGAGAAGGTCCCCGTCTTCCTCCGCAAGAAGATCGACGGATCCATTCGGTTGGCGGCCATCAAGGAGAACGAGCAGCGGCTAGGACTGGACCCGATCGAGCAGGGCGAGGATTACCAGAAGGCTCTCAACGAGCTGTCCATCTCGCAGCGTGAGCTGGCAAGAAGGCTGGGCAACACCTCGCAGACTGCAATCTCCCACCGCATCAAGCTCCTGAACCTCATCACCCCGCTCCGCGAAGCAGTCGTCGACCACTGGTGCAAGAAGAACGGTCTCGAGGTCGAGCACAGTGGAAAGCTGCTGCTACCTGTTAAAGAGGCAGCAACCGTGCTGGCCGGCCTCCGTGAGGCTCTGCAGCAGGCGTTCGTCGACGGAAAGCTCTCGTTCTCCCAGGCCGAGACAATCATCAAGGGCAAGGTGCCGATCGAGGAGCAACAACTGCCCTCTTCCGCTCCGGAACCGGAACCAAAGCCAAGCCTAGCCCCGGAACCGGAACCGAAACTGGAACCGGCTCCGAACCCGGAAGTGAACCAGGAGCCCGTCGAGAAGGAGCCCCACACCAGTCAACGGCAAGAGGCTCCCGCAGAGGACGGATGGGGGACGGACAAGTCCGCCCCCCTTCCTACTCAGCGAGACTCGGGCAACAACGACGAGCGCCCGGATAGCGAGGGCCAAGAAGGCGCTTCAAAGGCGGAAAGTAGTCCGGCTGGCAACCTGGCTCCCGCGCCAGATGCGCCCGCCTCCGAGGAACCCTCCCCGGCCAACTCTGCAGTCGCCACACTCACCGAGCGGGGCGTCATTCCCGTTACCACGGTCAAGGACATCTACAAGGGCCTCAAGGAACGGCTCTCTCGCAAGGAGTTCGAGGAGCTACAGGACCTCATCCTGAGCGACTGAGGCGCTTCCGCCCTGTTCGCCAGTCGCCTCGTTGTCACTCCGGACAGCGAGGCGACTGGCTTTTGCGTACGCTCCCGCGATATCGTGCGGCCAGCATCCCCTCCCCCGCCGTGCCTGCCGCGCTCTCCTCGCGCCGGCCTCGGGCACGCGAGTGATTGCCCCGCAATCACTTCACTCCCCCGGCGTTCGCCATTGCGCCTACTGGCACCTCCGGCGGACCACTCGGCGGGGACCGTATCCAGCCCGCGTACGCACGCGAAACGGGATCAAACCTCCGGGCGTTCCACCACTCCCCCGCCGACGGCAGCCCGTGCGTGATTGCGCCACAATCACTATGGAGAAGTTCATGACCATCCAGGTAGAACGCATCCCCCGGATCATCGCGCTGGCCAACCAGGTCGGAGGCTCTGGCAAGTCCACCTCTGTGGTGAACCTCGGGGCACAGCTTGCCGATTTTGGACTCCGCGTCTTGATCCTCGACGCTGACGACCAGTGCGACGCCTCGGTCGCGCTCGGCTACGAGTACCCCGACCAGATTGTGGACCAGAAGACCATCTACCACTGCCTCACGGAGAAGAACACCAAGCTCAGCGAAGCGATCGTCCCTGCCCTTTGTGGCCCGTACGGCGCGGAAGACACCAAGATCATCGAAAACCTCTTCCTGGTCCTCGGCTCAGGTGAAATGGAAAACGCCGAGCAACACCTGACGACAACCATGGGCCGAGAGCTCTGGCTGCAGAGCCTCATCGAGCCGATCAAGGGGGACTATGACGTCATCCTCCTCGACTGCCCCGGATCCCTCGGCCTCGTTGTGATCGGTGCGATTCTCGCCAGCGACGAGGTCGTTGCCTGTATCAAGCCGGGTTACAAGGAGCTGCGAGGACTCACCCGGATCGAGCAGAAGATCGAGATGGTGAGGGATACTTTCGGCGCCAACGGTGCCCATGCCGAGCTGACCGGCATCCTCCTGGTTGACGTCCCTACACACCGTTCTCAAGGCGCAGTGTGGGACGACGGCAAGAAGATGGCTCAGGAGACTTACGGCGACCTGGTGCTGCCCGCAGTCCGACGCTCCACGAAGATCCCCGAGTCGTACGCCCACCAGAAGGTCCTGCTGTACTTCGACCGCGCCGGGGAGGCAACCGCCGATTACCTTGCAGTCGCTAAGCGCATGGGGTTCAAGCGACGCGCGAACCGGTGATTGCCCCGCAATCACCCAACCCGACGTAGCTGGCACTCAGCCAGGTTCGACCGGGGGAGTGACCGCAACGCCACCGCTCCCCCGGGCCAGCCTCGACAGACAAAAAAATCTACTGAATCCAGGAGTGGGCGCCCGCTGACGAGAGCCCACAGCAGTACGCTCTACCAGTCTCTTTGCCCTGACCAAGTACTGCATCGTCAACTCGACTGCGCCGCCCAACCGCAGCGTCACCCACCGCAGGCAGCTATCAGGCCCTAAAGTCACTGACCGCGCGTACCGCTGAGTGCAGATAGTGCGTGCACTCAGCGGTACGCCAAGACAACTGTCCCGTCTCAATGAATCAAGTCGACGGCCAGCGCCTGACCTGGGTCGACTGACTTCGTTGAGACGGCCTGGCCGGGCGCACCCACCGAGGCCCCGGTGCCGGCCTGCGTCGACTGGCTTCGGTGAGACGAAACGGCGCGGACTGGGTTAGTTGAGACGGGACAACAACACGGCTTCCTCCCCTCGTCGGCGACCACTCCAGCCCAGTAGTGATTGCTCCGCAATCACTACGCCCTAAGGTCAGCCTCATTGCGGCGCGATAGACTCAGAGTTCCGCCGGAGGTGCACGCATGCGTCTGGTGGGTCTCCAGAACCCCCTCGCGCGGTGGCGCTTCCATGTCGGTGCCATCGAATGCCGCATCACACCTGCGAGGGAGCATCTGCATTCGCGCCTGGGCGATTTTCCGCCTGACCGGTTCTGACCAACGTGGCGCCCGAACCGACATCGTCAGGGGAGCAGTGCAGCGCCTCGGAGGCCCTCGTGCGTCCTGGAGCCCCTTCGAGCCCCAACCGCGCCCCCGCACGTAAGGGCACCGGTAGGTGAGCCGGCCGAGCCCTTGGGCGAGACCGTGAACCGACGGGCCCGACACCAATCCACCATCAGCACCACGCACTGGCCCTCGCCGAGGAGCGCCCAATATCCGTTGGGCGGGGGGCGTGCGTGCGGACGATGGCGCACGGCGCCCGGGTGAGCGGTACTGAACTCCGCCCTCCGGAGTGGCCGGGGGAGCGGCTGCTTCACCGCTTGGCCGTGACGGACGCGGCGTTCACCTTCGAGCTCGGCGGTGCCCGGGTGCTCTCGGAGCGCGAGGTTCGACGTGCTGAGGCAACTACGTCAGGGCGCGCGGAGCAGGTCGCTGCGGTGCTGACGAGGCAGCCCGATTCCACGCTCGACGGCCGGGGGCGGGAGCGGTTCTTGTGTGCCCCTGTCGGAGCGGGCGGGCGGGTCCACTATCCGGATCTTGTGGTTGCCGCGCCGCTGGGCCTGGTGGCCGACTTTCAGGCAGGTGTCGAGCCGCACTTCGAACTTGACGACGTTCCTGCCGTCGTGGAGCTCACCAGGGCCGAGCGGCGGTGAAGACCGCAGCGCGGATGCAGGTCGGCGCGTACACGGACGCCACCACGGTGCGCCGGGACTTCCTCGACCGGCGGGTGGAGATACCGGGAACGGTCGGGTTCGGCACCGGTCGGGCCAGCCTGCCGGTCGTCACCGATCATGACGGGTTCCTGCGGCCGACGTTCGTCCAGAGTGTGCCCGGCTCGGGTAAGACGGTCGTGACCAACTCGGTCGGCGCGCAGTTCGTCGGGCTCGGGTCAGGCTGGGTGGTGGTTGACTTCAAGGGCGGCCGAGATGTGGCCGCGCACTACGCGGAGGTTGCGCAGGTCCACGGGCGGAGCTTCCTCCACTTTGATCTGGCCGACCCCGAACGGCTCGCCGTCACCGGCCAGTGAGCAGGCCCTTGAGGATGCCGCCACTGTAGGAAACCCGCGCGGTGAGGGGGCGCACCAGGTGGCGCATCGACGTGCTCGCCGGAAACCGGATCCGGCCGATTGGTAGTTGCAGGTCGAGCGGTGCTCCGGGGGGCAGTACGTGGAAGCCGTCCTCCTCGTAGTACGGCGCGAGATGGGTCTGGTGGGCGTGAATGCCTCCGAGCATCACTTCGTACCCCTGGTCGGTGTAGGAGCGGACCAGGGTGTCGACGAGCCGGTGGCCCAATTTGTGGCCGCGGGCGCTGTCGGCCACGGACACCGCCTCCAACTCGACGAGTGTCGTTGCCAGGGTGAGGCAAAGCTCCCGGCTCAGTGTCGCCCCCATTGCCATCAGCCAGTCGAAGGGTGGGCTCGCGTGGGCGAGACCGACGGCCGGGCCTGCAGGGGATTCGTGGGCGAGGAGCAGGGTCGTGGTGCCGAACTGGGCGGGCAGCCGCATTCCGGTCCGCATCCGCTGAACGATCTGGTCGGGCATCGCCGCGTCTATGAAGTTGACCGGTTCCAGCAGCGCTCGGACCGTCCTGGCGTCGTCGTCCGGGGAGGCCGAGCAGATGATATACCGCTCGTCCAGGGCAGCCTCAGACCGAAGCGGCCCTTTGCGGCGTTCTGCAGGTCGTCGAGAAGCTCGTCCCATACCCCTTATCCTCTCACTCTGCTGTGCCCGGGAAGGGCAGTGGTCCCCTTCCCGGACTGCGCCGCGCTGCGTCCCCTGAACCCGTGCCGAGCCCCATCACGAGAGCGCTCGCAGCGCAGTAGGGGACCGGGCAGGCGCACGTTCGAAGCCTGCGGCGGGCGCCGCCTGTTGGCACTGCATATGGGCGGTGGCTGGGCGACTGCACGTTTGCCGGGCCCGTGCGCACGCGTCCGCAGTGTCCGCTTGGGTGACTAGAACGTGAGCGTCGGAATACCGCACCTCAACATGTCTCCTGCACTCTTGGCCGCTGCGGCTTTCAGCTCGGCGTCCTTGCACACGCTCGCCGCTCCGGCGGTGGACGCTGTGCTGAACAACCTCGGCACTGGAGTAGAGGTGGTCGGGCTCTCCCTGGCGGGAGTGATGATCGTGGTCCTCGGTATCAAGGTCATCATCGCGATGAAGGGGGGCCAGAGCCTGCGTGAGGAACCAAGCTCCTTCGGCCCATGTCAGGGGCTGAAGGGGCTGAAGGTTCAGGTCTCGACTGCTGCGCGCTCCCTGGTGACCCAAGAGCGCTCTTCGGTAGACCTTGAAGTTCAGCCCCTTCAGCCCCTTCGGAGGGTCCTGGGTCCATCCTGACCTGCGGAAACACCTTCAGGGACTCAAGGACTAGAGCGTCCCAGCTCAACCGACCCGTCGCCAGCCGGTAGAGCCCAGGCTGCTGACGAAACGCACCGAAAGCGGACCATCAGACTCCCGTGGGAGTTATCGCTCGCCGCTGCGACCGCTCGGTCTTCATCCCCGTACGACGAGCGGCAACAGTCAGCGGGTCTACAGCCTCGCCTGGCGAGCCTGTCCGGTAGTCACCGTTGGGCGCGGAGTCACGGTCGTGCGGGACTAGGAAGAAAACGCGGCGACGGAACAGGCTTGTCTCAGGGTCCCGCGCCACGGCTGATTTGAGCTCTGCGTAGCCCACCAGGCGACCCAACCCATCGAAAGGAGGCTTCCCGACGCGGTAGGGGCTGCCGTGGACAGCCTGTCGCACGTACTCCAAAGTCGTGATGTCCTCCAGCCAAACGATGTTGGCTTCTCCGGTGACGTCAGTGTCAGTGAGTAGCGAGCTCATGCTGTCCGCACCCCTTTCCTGCTATCGGTTTCCTCGGGTCAGTGGGGGAAGCCTCGGATGCCCGCGTCTACCGTCCCTCGCCAGTTTAGTAGGGTTCAGCGACGTTGCGTAGAGGCCGTCCATCACCCGGTTTGCACGTTTCGTGGGTGCTTCGGACTACTCATGCCCATCCCGCAACAACAGGCCTGGATAGAACCGAACGCCGTTCGACTTGATCATCTCTTCTGCAGACTTCAGACCGAGCTCCTTGCGTACTCGGTCTGCGAAAGCGCGACTAGAGGCCGGCTTCACCTCCTCACCTACGCACCAGGACTTGTAGATCCGGTGGAGCCTGGACTGGAGCACCTTCTCGTCCGGCTTCTTCTCGGTTGCGTCGCTGAGGAACCGGCCGATGTGGTCTTCAGTTGCCTCGTAGGCTGCCTTGGCCGTTCGGACTCTCTTCGGGCCGTCGAGGTTGTCTCGATCAGCACCAGGAGCACGGGTCGCGAGGAAACGGCGTGACCCCTCAATGAGCCACGCAAGGATGCCGGGCCCTTCCTCCTCAACCAGGATGCGGGCCAGGTTATCGATCTTCTTGTCGTCCGGGATCTTGTGCTCAAAGGGAATCAGGCGAAGCCGCCGCCAGAAGGCATGGCCCCCGGTTGCAACCTCCGGGTAGTGGTTGCCCAGGAGCCAGAGATGGTGGGTCGGAGGGAAGGTGAAGTAGTCCTGCCTCATGCGACGCGCGGTCACCGGCTCGCCACCGGTGAGCTGCTTCATCCGCACCTCGTTGAACCTGTCCGTGGCCTTCAGCTCACTGCACACCACGAGACGCCGACCGTACAGTTCAGTCAACTCCGTCGAGTGCTCGTTGTAGCCACCCCGGTCCATAAGGAAGCCTGGAGGAGCTGCATGTGCGTAGTCGCCGAGGATCTGCACGACCAAGTCCAGTAGCACAGACTTCCCATTCGCCCCGTCCCCGTGGCAGAAGGGCAGGACTTGGGCGCCGACATCACCGGTGATCGAGTACCCCAGCAGGACATGGAGGTAATCGATCATCTTCTTGCCGTCTGCATCATCACCAAAGGTGTCGATGAGGAATCGGTAGAACCGCGGCGTGTCCATGCGCACAGAGGGAGCGACGCGTGTGCAGCGGGAGTTGAAGTCTCGCGAGGGGTCGGCCGCCCGAAGCTGGCCCGTTCGTAGGTCGACCACGCCGTCTGGAGTGCACAACGTGTACGCGTCGCCGTCAAGCTGGCTGGCGTCCAGCGAGAGGGCGGGGGATGCCTTCGCCTGGTGCAGCATCGCCTTCATCCCGCTCGTCGACGATGAGTAGCGGCGATGGCGGACCACCTCTTGCGGCGAGAAAACCCCGGATGGGTCCTTGGTTGGCATCTGAGCAGCCATGTCTCCAGCGGCCCAGATCGCAGCGTTCTCACCACCCCTCAGTTTCCATCGCACGCCGTCCCAGGAGTACCAGCCGTTCCCGTCTACGTAGCGGAACTTCCCTCCGTACATGGAGGCGAACAACTCTGCGTTTGCTCGGTCAGTGAGATCGTGCGGGAGCCTCCTCTCTGGACGACTGCCAGGAGGAGGGCTGGGGGACTCGTCGACGTAAACACTCGCTTTCTGCGCGGGCAAGCTGGGTTCGACAGTCTCGACGGACGGGGCGTTGAAATCGAGCATCTGCTGCGCGACGGCTTCTGGGTCGAAGCCAGTCTGGCTTGCCGGAAGGCGGTCGCTGGGGGTGCTCATGAGCGTCCTTCGAGGTGAAGCGGGCGCCTGGCACCCGCCGTGAGTCCGTCGCTGATGATCCGGGCGATCTTGTTCCGCTGGTTGGGCCGTGCCGATTCCGCAGCCTGCGTCAGCCGCTCGACTGCGTCGTCTCTGGACAGGCGGCCTGCCCCTACAAGGCCTCCGCTGGTGAAGGCGGCCTTGTTCAGTTTGACCGTAAACCCGGTTCCCTCGTTCGCCATCGAGCAAGCTCGGACGTCGTCAAGTAGCCTGCTCAGTCCGTCCACAGGCTCGTTGGTCCGTCGGTTCAGAGGTCGGCTCACTCTGCCCGAGTCCGTCGGTGATGAAGTTATGCCATGACCGGTCCGGATCAGCTCTTTGGCCAGCCACTGTGGAAGGGGCGCAGGGTTTCGGGCTGCTCCCAGAGGTCTGTAGTTGCCCTTCCCGGTGCGCATGAACGGTGCTACGACGTACCCCTTCTCTGCCCGCACATCGACCTGCCAGGCCAGGGCAGCTGTCACTCCGGCACCAGTTGCGCCGGACGAGGACCTCAGCTGCAAGCCGTGAGGCAGCATGTACCAGATATGCAGGCCTCCGGACGCTGTTTCCACCCGCAGCGTGCTCTCGTCGTGGCAGGGGTTCTTCTGCCGAAGGTAGGCCGCCAGCAGCGCCAGCGTATGGAACCCGTTCTCAAGGCCGGCCAGGTCGATCGACGGATGAATGCTGACTCCCGGCAGAAGTCGGTCTCGTTGAGGCTGCTTACTGGTGTGCGCATCCACGTCGAGGACCACCACCTGTGCCGGACCGCACGACACCCCCACCCCGAGGCGGGGCTGAACACCCCACCACTTCCGAATGCGGTCGAGGTCAGTAGTCGCAGCATGGAAGCCATGGCACCACCGGCCAGCCTGGAGACACGGGCACCCTACGGGCGTGTGCTGCTCCCGCTGACAACGTGAGCAGTTAGAGGCGGGGACCTTGCGCCCAGGGGTCAGCGGAAGCACCGGCCAGCCTCTCTGCGCGCACCAGATCGCCGTATCCACCAAGGACGGCCCCGGTGGCGCGGCGGAAGCTTCTGGAGGGCGGGTCATGCTTGCTGATCCTTGGTGAGGTTCTAGACACGCCACTGGACTTCTGGGAAACCCGCAGGTCAGAGGCGTGTCTATGAAACAGGAAGGGGCTATAGGGGCTGAAGTTTCAGGTCTGCTGGTGCGAGCCTAGCGCAGCGGTGGTCCGGCCTTGGGACGTGCGGGAGAATGTTCGACGCGATGCCTCAGATTCTGCCCCTTCAGACCCTGCGAGGGTCATGGCAGCGGTGCGCCGACGCTCATCGCAGGGACGGAGGGACTCGACCCTAACGCTAGTATCGATGCATTTAAGACCGAATTGGCGGTTCTGTGAGGGTCGGAAGGGGCTGAATTTCCAGCACGAGGAATTCGCCACGGAGGGCATGCAGCAAGACTGCGGCCTCCGCCCGTCGCTCTTGTCCAGTCCGGCCGGATCTTGTCGCTGTCCCACTACGTTTTGCCGCTCGCCAGGTCGGAGCACTCCGATCCGGGGCTGCTCCGCAGGTCAGGGGCGGTTTGGCTATTCGTTGCTCGGTGACAACATCAAGCGGGACTCTGTCGGAGAAGTCGGGCCCGAGCGACAACGTGTTGTGGGATTCGGCCGCTTCGGCGTCCGCTGGACTTTGCCTCTACGCAGGTCAGGGGCTCGCCGAGCGGCAACTCACAACGGGACGGGACAGCTCTCACGCATTGGCCGAAGGGTTGTCGACTCGGCGTCAAAACGCCGGCAGACGACCTTCGGTCTCAACCAGTCGAGGACCTCCGACCGCCTCAGGGACCAAACTCCGCCTCTGAGGGGCTGAGCCCCCGCCTGGGCGGCTCGGTATTTACGCAGGTCACAACACATGTCTCGTCCCAATCAGGGTCTGAAGGGGCTGAACTTCCTAGTTATCAAGCGCTGGAGCCCTTGCTCGCGCGGGCGGCCGCGTGCGCGATGAAAACTGCTTCCTTTTTCACGCGCGCACATCTAGATCCTTGAGGTGATACGCGCGCCCGCATACCCCTGTACGCAAGACGCCTAGTAACCTGGAAGTTCAGCCCCTTCAGACCCTGACTCAGAAAAGAAAATGCTCTGACCTGGTGTTTTGCAAAGGGGCAGACGGACTCAGGCAGGGCCGCAACAGGGCCGCCCCGCCCCCAGGCACGTTTGAGCCCCTGGTTTCTGTCACCTGCAGATTCAAAATGGCGGGCCTGTCCTGCTGAGCCCAGGGAAAGGCACCAGCGTGGAACGCGGCTGTCTAGCCAGTCTGTCCGGGTCGGCACACAGACGATGAGGGGCGAGTGGTGCAAGGTCGGTCATAGCAGCCAGCAAGCACTCGCCGATTTGGAACGGTCGGCTGGCCGATCAGTTCGGGCTGCTGGTGTAAGCGAGGTGGGCGGGCGCAGCACTGAGGGGTGGCCGAGAAGGCCGTCGGGATCTCCGTGTGCCTGGTCCAGGGTCAGCGCCGCGTCGGCGAGTGTGAGCAGTTCGGTGCGGGGGAACGCCTCGTTGACGTTCGGGGTGCCTGGGCAGTCCTCGTCGAAGTGGGCCACGGTTGTCGCCAGGTGCTCCAGCAGCGTTTCCGTGGAGGGCGGCAGTACTGGGTGGGGGAGGGTGAAGTAGTTGTCGTCCAGGGTGAGGCAGGTGCAGGCCAGACACAGCAGATCGGCGGTGGTGAGATCGGTGCGGCTGACCGGCGCGATGGCGGAGCCGGCCAGGCCGAGCACCCGCCATAGCCCGGTCGGGGCGCGGTCGGCGGGGGGCGCCTCCGTGGAGCACCTTGTGCACTGGCCGGTTGCGTTGAGGAACGCGGCACAGCCGGGTGTCTGGCACACGTCGGTGACGGCGGTCGTGGTCACTGTGAAGCGCAGCCAGACTTGGCCGTTGCCGCTGCGCACGTTCAGCGTGTCGGCGCGGGTGCTCCACACGCGGCCGGCGGGCTCGCCGCGCAGCACGCGCCGGGCGGCCAGGAGGATGTCAAGGCCAGGGAGTTCCTGGTGGTCGGGGTCGGCGGGCTGTGTCCAGCCGGTTCCGGAGCGGGCGTGGACGGTGTAGTCGGTGTCGGGGTCGATCAGTTGGCGGGCGGCGGCGTAGGTGCGGTCGGGGCTCATGAGCTGACCCCGTGGGGGCGACGGTATTCGTGTTTTCCGCCGTTGTTCACCTCGACGAGCAGCAGACCGGGCTCTTTGGTCTGGTCGTCGAGGTGGACGTAGGTAGCGTCTGTCTCGGGACCCCATTGGGCGCGGCGGCGGATGAGGATGCTGACGCCGAAGACCTGGATTTCGTAGGCGTCGCTGGGGATGTTGTCCTTGGGGGAAGTGTCGACCACGGTGATCGACGCGTCGCGGATGCGGTGGAGTTCGGGGTCGGGCATGGAGGTTCCCGGAGGTTCAGGAGCGGGGAGTAGGTGGTGGGGTCGAGCGCGACGAGGGCGTCGGCGATGGCCGAGGCTAGGTGGGAGGGGACGCGGCTGGAGTTCTGCAGCAGCGCGAGCTGTCCGGCGGGGTGGGCGCGTGGTCGATCGCGTCGAGTACGGCCTGATCGTCGGCGTCGTCGCACGCCCATTGCTGGGCTTCGGCGAGGAGGGCTTTGTAGAGGGGGCCGGCGGCGTCCTGGGGAGTGTTCATGGGGGCCTTGGGTCGGGGTGCCGGGCCCCGCAGGGCCCGGCACCGGAACGGTGCGTGGTCAGGGCCGGAGCTTCTCGGCGATCAGTTCGTTGATGACCTGGTCGAGCGGGGGAAGGGCGGC
Source organism: Streptomyces sp. NPDC001787 (assembly GCF_040297465.1). Lineage (NCBI taxonomy): Bacteria > Bacillati > Actinomycetota > Actinomycetes > Kitasatosporales > Streptomycetaceae > Streptomyces > Streptomyces sp. NPDC001787. The sequence goes on along the minus strand of NZ_JBEOZE010000015.1, from coordinate 88,675 downwards.
GTGCTGCCGCTCGATGTCCTGGAGGTAGGCGCGTTCGGGTTCGACGTAGGTGGGGTCGGTGGGGGAGCCGTCGGGTTCGCAGGGCATGAGGTGCTTGCGGATCCAGTAGGGAGAGAGCGTCGGCTCGGTGTGGCCGTTGAAGGCGACGCGGCCGTTGATGTGGCTGGTGACAGTCCAGACGTGTACTTGGCGTGCGCCGAGGACGTGGTGGCGCCACATCTCGCTGCGGTCGGCGTAGGTCGTGCCGATCTCGGGCAGGGGCTTCGGGCGGCGGGCAGGGTCGGCGTTGTTCACGGAAGTCTCCAAGGAGACGTCGCCGTAGCGTCGGTGACCCATCGCGTAATGAGACGCGCATTGGCACCGCGCCGCGCTCCTCGGCGGGGCCTGCATGGTGACCGGACAGCCCGTCAACCGGCACGCGTTGATGGACATGGCAGGTATGAGACGGCGACTGACCGTGCGCTGGCCCTGGCCGAGTTATCCGCTCTTGAGTCAGGGATGACCGCGTCACCCATTCGGGTCCCGCGCTGAGGCCGCTCGGTCCTGGAACTACGACAGCACCGATTAGTCGAAGCCAGGATCGGCGACCTCCAGCCGAGCGCGTACCCCGCTGGACTGTCGGTCAGTAAATTCACGAACTGCGAAACCAACACCAGAGCCGACCGACCCGGCGACCAAAGCCTGCCCCGGTGCGGAAACAGGTCGGGGAACTGCTCGTCAGGGAACAGCATGCCCATTTTGCCCCGGATCCCGAATCGCAGGACTGCCTTCAGGGGCAAGTGGATCTCGCCACACGTGTCGTCGCCTCTGAAGGCCTTACTAGCACCATCGTTTGGGGGTGAGTAGCGCCGGCCTCCCAGATCGTGCTGTGGTTTGGGAGACCGGCGTTGTCGTAGGGGGGAGTGTCGATGTCGTTGCAGGTTCTGCGAAGGTAGGGATATGGAGCTAGTTGAGCACGTGGATGGACAGGATCGAGTTGTCGGGCATGTGAGTCGCAGTGAGGCGGTACAAAACCGGCTGCTCTACCGCATGGCGATGGTCCTGGTCCGCGACGAGAAGGGCCGCGTTCTGGTTCACCAGCGTCCCGACAGCAGCACACGTTTCCCCGGCCAGTACAGCTGGCTCGTCGCGGGCGCCGTCGCGGTCGGCGAATCCTACGAGGCGGCGGCGTCCAGGGAACTGGCCGAGGAACTCGGAGTGCGAGGGACGGTCCGTCCGCTGTTCAAGTTCCTCTGCCAAGGCGAGATGAGCCCCTACTGGTTCTTCGTGTTCGAGACCATCGTGGACGGTGAGGACATAGTCGCCGAGCCGGCCGAGGTGGCTTGGCACGGCTGGCTGACGGACGAAGAGCTCGATAAGGCGATGCAGGAGTGGCCCTTCGTCTCTGACAGCCGCGACGCCTACAGCCGGTACCGGGCCCTGGGAACGGCGACGTCGTAGCTGCGACCGACCTGAAGCATCAGCTGTCCACCGAGCGGCGGGGGCTCCACGTGCTGGCCAGGACTCGCGCTGAGCGCAGGAGCACGCTGGGCCGTGCGAGTGCCCGCGGGTGCGCCTGCATGTGCAAGACGGACGTGAAGGTGCGGTTGACAATCGGGTCGATCACGGAGGCGGCCGCGACCATGTCACCGGCACGCCGGGTCATCCAGTACCCCCGGGGGTAAGGCCCGGTCACGTGCGGCTGGGCCAGATCGGCCGCGGTCGAGATCTGCCAGGCCGCGTCGACGGCTGAGCCGAGACGCCGAAAATATCCGAGCGCCGGGTCGCGGGGGGACATGGCCGAGCGCAGATGGGCGGAGAGCGAGGACGCAGCGAGCGTCGCCAGCGTCAGGCCCTGGCCATAGATGGGGTTGACCGAGGCGACCGCGTCTCCGGCCACCACCAGTCCGCCGGGAAACTTCTTCATCTGGGCGAAGTTCCGCCGCTGGCTCTCCTTGAAGGAGTACGGGGTGACCTCACCTATCAGCTCGCAGGAGTTGGCCACTTCGCGCAGGGGAGCCACGCACCGGCGCATCCGGCGCAGGAACTCGTCAGGGTCCTCGCCGGGGCGGTAGTCGCCGTAGCCGGCCAGGACGACCGACCACCGGTCTCCCTCTACGGCCGTGAGCGCGCCAGGCTCACTCAACCGCTGCTGGTACCCGCTGGCAGGCCCGGGAGAACTGTGGGCGATGACGGTGTCGGGGAGCTCTTCGCCTCGGCGGAAGCACGCGGTGGCGTATCCGAGATCGATTCTCAGACGGTCCACAGGGGGCTTCTCCCAGCCGTGTGCTTCGAGCCAGGTGCTCAGTCTGCTGGACCGGCCCATCGCATCGACGACCAGGTCAGCTCGTATCTCATCCTCGGATGCTGGGCTGCCCGCACCGCTGGAGCGGGCAATGCGCACGCCACTGACCCGGCTGCCCTCGAAGAGGAGATCGCGTGCCTGTGCGCCCACTATGCGTACCTTGCCGATGGACAGGACCCGGTCGCGTACATGGCGCTCGATGAAAGGCCGGGTGGCGCCGAGCATGTCGATGTCGTCTGAGGGCGGCTTCAGAACACCGTCGCTGTAGAACTGCACAGATGCACCTGTGCCCAAGCGTGCGCCGTGGGCGACCAGTTCGTCGGTGATGCCGGGAAGCCAGCGTTCCATCTGGCTGTGCCCCGTTGCCAGAAGAGAGTGGAGCTGCTGGTGGTGGGGCTGCCCGGGAGCTTTCTGCCCCGCAGGGCCCTGTCCTGGCTCGATGATGATGACTTCTTCGGCGTGATCGCTCAGAACGCGCGCGGCGAGAAGGCCGGCGAAGCTTCCGCCCAGCACTACAGCACTTTTCAAGTTCAGCTCCCTGCTGATGAGGCGGGCCTCGTTGTCGTGGGCGAGGTTGCCGGCGGCATGGCATGACGGTAGGTCGGCCCACTCGTCCGCTCAGTATGAGCCCGCAGACGGGGGAGCGTTGGCCGTACAGAACCCGCAGGCACGGCCAGGTCCTCGTTGCTCGGGGGCCCCTATGTGTTTGGTCAAGGTCGATGGCCAGTAGGTTCGTGTGGTCGAGGACGGGGTCGAGCCGTAGGGGTGTGCATGGGTGATAGCCAGGTCACGATCAAGCTCACGAGTGACGAGGCGCTGGTTTTGTCGGACTGGCTGGAGAAGTTGCAGATGACGGACCTGAGCCGGGTTGTCGACGATCCGGCGGTCTGGGCGCCGATCCATCGCATCGCCGGGACGCTGGACAAGTCACTTGCTGGGCTGTTCGCGCCTGGCTATGACCAGCGGCTTGAGGCCGCTCGCCGACGGCTTCGGCCGGAGGAGGACTGACCGGTGAGTCTGAACCGTCACCTGGCTCCTGCGGGTTGGGGTTCGTAGAAGGTTCCGTCGCGGAGCATCGCGAAGAGGACGTCGGCCCGGCGGCGGGCGAGGCAGAGCAGGGCCTGGGTGTGGTGCTTGCCCTGGGCGATCTTCTTGTCGTAGTAGGCCCGCGAGGCCGGGTCGCCCAGTGCGGCGAACGCGGAGAGGAAGAAAGCCCGTTTGAACTGCTTGTTTCCTCTCCGGGAGGGCTGTTCGCCGCGGATCGATGAGCCCGAGCTCCGGGTCGCGGGTGCGAGTCCTGCGTAGGCGGCGAGGTGGCCGGCGGTGGGGAAGGTGCTGCCGTCGCCGACCTCGATCAGGATCCGGGCTCCGGTCCTGACACCGACCCCCCGGCATCGAGGTCAGGACCTTCGAAAGAGGGTGGCCCTCCAGCAGTTCCTCGATCCGCCCGGCCAGCAGTTTCCGCTGGTCGAGCACGGCCGTCAGCGAAGCGGCCAGACTGGGGACGATCAGCGCGGCCGCCTCCGTCCCCGGGACCGTCACGGTCTGCTCGTCCAGCGCGGCGAAGATCTCTTCGACCAGCCGCTCGGCCATCCTCGGCGCCTTCGGCCGCAGCAGGGTGATCAGCCGCCGACGTCCCGCCTTGCGTATCTGGGCCGGTGACCCGAACCGTTCCAGCAGCGTAAGGACGGCCGGGTGCTGCAACCGCGGCCCCAGCACCCGTTCCAGCGACGGATGGATCTGCGTCAACAGGCCGTGCAGCCGGTTCGCGACCCGGGTCGCCTCCCCGGCCAGATCGTCGTCGAACCCGACGATCATCTCCAGCTCGGCGATCGTCTCGTCCTCGCCGTCGATCGCCCGCAGCGTGTGCGGCATCGCGCGGGCCGCGTCCGCGATGATGAACGCGTCCTTCGCGTCGGTCTTCGCCTCACCGGGGTAGAGGTCGGCGATCCGCCGCATCGTCAGCCCCGGCAGGTAGGCGACCGGACAGCCCATGTCCCTGGCGACCGCCAGCGGCAGGGCGCCGATCGAGGCCGGCTGGTCGACCACGACCAGCACCGTTCCGTGCTTGGCCTTCAGCTTGGCGAACAGCTCGCGGAGCTTGGGCTCGGTGTTGGGGAGGCGTTTGTCGAAGGCCTTCTTCCCGGCCGGGGTGACGGCGGTGGCGTGGTGCTCGCCCTTGCCGACGTCCAGACCGAGGAAGACGTCGATGTTGCCGGTGTCGATCACGTGCCGGCCCCTCCATCACGCTTTCGTCCGGCCTTGCCTCGGCACCGAGCTGCCACATCCACGTTACGGAGACCTCTTCCGGTCTTGGGTGAAGCCGGTGCTCAAGCCCCTCATCAGCGGTCCGTCGATGCCTCCGGGCCCGGTGACACCACCCCCCGGATCATCAACTTCAACAGGAGGGGGAAGTCATGCCGGGCCCGAAGGCCGGAGGCCCCATTGCGGAGCCACGAAGACGGTAACGGGGGGGAGGTGTCTGGTCGTGCCTCAAACTGGGAGCCGCGCTAGGCGCGAGGGCCTCTTGGAGGGGCGCTCGCCGTGCTTTCCTGCAGCGCCGCGGCGACCAGAGGGTGCGACAGGGCCTTCGCGACGAGCAGCAGCCGCTCGCGCTCTGCGCCGGCGGGAGTATCGTCGCCGGGAAGCGCTGTGGGCTCGCTGGGGCCGTGGGTGTCTTGGTGTGTCCCGCCGGGCACGGGGGATTCCCGTAGTTCTTGAAGGCGGCGCACGGCATCTCGTAGGGCGGCTGCTGTCGCTGCGGCCTGGAGTTCAGACCCGGACAGACCGCCCCCCTTCCCCCATGTGTCCTTGGCCGCAAGGCTGTACAGGCGTTCCACGGGGACAGGGGACAGCCAGCGACGCAGCGCTCTGGTGCCATCAAGGATTTCGATGACACGGCGGTGCAAGTTGAAGCCGACGTTCGCTGCGGGGAGCCGCTTCCGCGAGGAGTCGCTGCTGTAGGCGAGATCCTCATCGACCCCGGCCACGACGAGCTCCCACAGTGGCTGGAGCCTCCGGAAGTCCTGGCGCTGCCTGAAGTAGACCGCCACGGCGGACCCCGACAGCCCGTAGCACATGACGATGGTGCCGATCACTCCGCACGTCGACCCGAAGACGCCAACGGTGTCCAGGCCGTGGTAGCCGAGCGCCGCAGCGGCAATCGCGGGGGCTCCGCAGACGACGTATCCGAAGACCCCGAGCATGGCGACCCCGAAAGCCTGAAGGGAGTGCTGCAGCTGAGGATCGGAGAGCCGCAAACTGCGGCACTGCCGGAAGGTGTTGAGTGTGCCGCTGGAGAGGGTCGCGAGGAAGACGGCCAGGAAGAGCAGCACCATGGGGTCGTCGGCGAAGGCTGTGTTGAAGCGCAGCGGGTCCGCGGGGTGGTCCAGGTCTGCCAGGAGAAAAAAGATGATCATGAGCGTGGCGGCGCCGAGGTAACCGACAACCCATCCGGACACCGTGCGCCGCAGGTGCTGAGGCTGTTGGCTAAGGCGGGGATCCCAGAGCAGGGTGATGATGTGCACCAAGGAGAAGCACGTCAGGATGCCGAGATAGACGGGCAGCGTCGCGAAGCTGGGCTCCCCGGCCCACTGGCCGACCGTGCGGTACCCCACCGGAGCCGCCATGGCGTAGACGAAGGTCGCACACAGCAGCATGGACGCCGTCAGCGCCAGGGGTGCTGTCGGATCACGTCGCAGCGCCAACGCCTTCCACAGCGCCAGCATCAACGTCGTCATCGCAACGGAGAGATAGACGACGTTGGAGAGGTGCTCAGACACCTGAACGCCGGTGCGAGAGCGCCGACGTGACCAGCCCCGTCTGTTGCTGGTCCTCCGTCAGCTGGAGGTAGCGATCGAGCATCACGGTTGCAAATGCCTCGGCTCGCCGCTCGTGATCGTCGTGGTAGTGGGATCTCGTCAAAACCTGGACCACCGGTCCGGGATTCAGACCAGGGAGAAGCTGCCGCACCACGTCCTCCGTCACCGACTGGTGCGCGCTGTGCTCGGTCGGATGCTCCTTCCAGAGGTGGAAGAGCTCGTGCAGGCTCGAGTGACGCCTGGTCAGCTCGCTGGCTCCGGCGTCCACCACGATGTAGTCGCGATCGCGCCCCCGAGCGCAGAAGCCGGAGACCTGAGGAGGCAGAGGCGCCTCGGTCAGCGTGATGGGCTTGCCCCTCTTCAGCGCCACATGGTCGACCAGAGCCTGGATGGACAGACCGCCGGACAGCCCGATCTCGCGTCTGATAAGTCGCACTGCAGACCGGGTTGCCAGGAATATGGAGATCTGCTCCCGGACTGAGTCCAAGAGGGAGACGGACGCGCGCCTCTCCTGGAAATGGCCCGCCTTGGCATGCATCGGGTCGCAGCCCTCCTCGTCTCCGCAAAACAAACAGACCGCCCGCTCCGCTACAGATCTTCGCTCATCGAACGTGTTCGATCTACGGCATTGTCGTTGCAGCAATTCGCGCCCGGCATACTGGGGGACCGAGAGCCACGCAGAGGGAGCGAAGGGTGCCAAAAAGGGGTAGCAAGTCCGCACATCTCATCGCCGCGCTCCTGGAGCCCAAAAGGGCGGCCATCCGGGCGGAAGACCATGGACTTCCCTCGCCGCGCAGCGGTAAGCCCGGTCCGAAGACCAAAGGTCTCACGCAGGTCGACATCGACACCCTGACCAACCGGGCGGAACGCACCTACAACCGCCTGGTACACGGTCTGCTCGCCAACCCGAAGGAGGCGTACCTTGCTGCGGTAGCCGAGATCCTGCAGCTCAGTGTTGATGAGTACACCCTGCTGTGCATCTATGCGCTGGGCCACAAGCCGGTCCAGCAGCTGGAACCCGTGATCGACCTGGCGGCTCGTGACTTGTGGCAAGCCGCATGCGACGGGCAGCGAGAGATGATGTACGTCACCGACCTTGCCTGGAACCTGCTGGTCCACAACCAGCCCTTCGCGGATCTGTTCGTTGGCGGTCTGGCGCCGAGGAACACCGCGCGCTGGATGTTGCTGGCCGACGAAGCCCGCACCACGCTGGTGGACTGGGAGAGCACGTGGGCACCGGCGGTCTCCGCCCAGGTCCAAGCCGCGCTGGCCGAGCACCCGATCAACGACGTACTCCGGCGACTCGAGGACGACGTGCGCGCGGACCCCCAGGCCGGTCCAATCTATTCAGGGTGCACCGAAGCGTCCATCGCGCCCGACGGAGCGGTGCGCCGGATGCTCCACCCGCTGCGCGGACCGGGCACCGCGCGCATGGTCGCAGCCAGCCCGTACGCTTCCCCCGGGGCGCGCATGATCATAGTGATGTTCGAATCCCAGACCAGCCCCCAGTTGTCGTCGGGACCGGGCTGACGTCCCCCTTAGGGGGTCAACGCGCGGTTCGGGTGCGCTGGGCAGAACTCTCGCTGCCGTCATCGTCAGGGGGGACCAGTCCCAGCAAGCTGCGGATGACCGGCATAACGCGGTGCCGGCTTGTCGGGGGCAGCGAGGTGAGCTGCTTGGAGAGCTCGCGAACCTCCGGATCCTGTCCCTCGTCGACCCCGGTCTGCTGGGTGAGAGCAGTAGCGAGCGCAGAACGCAGTTCTTTGGCGATGGTGCTGTTGTCATCGGCGGCCGCGGTGCTCCGCAAAGCGATCTGGGTTATGCCTTTGCCCTTGAGGAGCGCGAGGTAGTGCAGTTCGTCGCGAACCGGCCTGAGCGCACCGAGCAGCAACTGGTGCTCGCTTGCTGTGAAGAATCCCGGTGTCACCCCGAAGAAGCGTTCCAGATTCTTGGCCACGATGATCCTGGGCGTGCGATCGCCGTTGATCATGTAGCCCACTGCGCCGTGCGAGATCCCGACGCCGGCGGCGATCTCATCGAGCGTGAACACTTTTCCTCCCGCCGCCCGGCGGGTTTCGCGAAGAAACCGGAGCCGCTGAACGAAGACCTGCTGCTCGCTCAACAAGCGCTCGGGACTCGTCGCCGGACGTGCACCGTCGAGCAGTTCGATCACACGGCCGGCCGGGATACCCGTCTTGTGCGTGAGGTCCTCTAGGTCGATAGCCTCGCGGCCCAAGTCCGAGAGCGCAAGCAGCTCGTCGATTGCGCCGACGACCTCAGCTAGCTCATCCGCCGCTAGCTCATCCGCATCTGACGCCCCAGTGGCAGCATCCATGGCCGAGACAGACTCCTGCTCCGTTGGCGGTCAGCCGTGCGATGAGATCACAGCCAGCGTCAGCCTAGCGGGCGCGGACAGCCCACGCCAGAGCCCGATCCACGAATGTGGGGAAAGCTGATGCCTGACTCGGTACATCCCCACGTTTGTTGACAGTTTTACAGGCGTTCGGCAGTATCGCCACAGCAGCTCAGCCCAGGGGGGGTACCAGCAGTCGTTATCTGAAGAACCGTCGATCTTCGTGTGCGATCAACGTCAAGTTTGCGACCTGCTTGACGTGCTTGAGGGGGAGTAGATGCTGGGCGCGCAAACGGGCAGTTCAGGTTGGCGGCCTTGTCGAACTCGCCCGTTCCCTGTCCCGAGAGCAGGCGTGCGGCCTCACCGGCAGAATCGTCGCCCCGGGAGCGCCCGCAGCGGGTCCCCGGACCGAACGGCCCTGGCCGTCCCCGAGGAGGCTGCCGCGGCCGTCGCCTTCCCCGCCTCGCCCGGAACCTCGCACCTCAAGGCTGTCACCGTTCCCGTCGACGGTGACGCGGGTCCGAAGTGCTGATCGTCTGCCTGGCCGTCACCTCGACCAGTGCGACCGGAAAACCCGCTACTTCCCAATCTCGCCAGGACCGGCCCGCCTTTCGGGCCCGCAACGAGGAGAGCGCATGACGACCCTTGGCTCGTTGCCTGCCGACAAACCATCGCTCGAACTCAAGTTCGCATGGCCGCGGAATCCTGCGCCCCACCAGGCGACGAAGGTCGCAGGACTGATCACCCTGCCCCTGTCCGTGATGCTGAAGACCGGCGTTCCGCGCAGCTTTGCCGCGGGCGCCCTGGTCCTGGTCACCGGGGCGATACCCTTCCGCATTCGAGGCCGCGTCGCGGTCGCCTTAGAGACGCTTCTGCAGCAGATGGCTATCGACGAGTGCGCCGGGCTCGTCGTCAGCTCCGCACCGGGGGTGCACCAACCATTCCCGCAGGCGCTCCGGGACATGTCCGACCAGACCGGCATCCCCCTGCTCGTCACTACCGCACCCGACGAGTCCTGGGCGGACGTGCACGCAGGCATCCAGACGCACCTCCTCCTGGCCGCCGAGCAACGCGCATCCCAAATAAACTCCCTCGTACAGCAGTTGCCCGCCCAACTGACCGACCATAAGGCGATGCAGCGCATCACCGACTGGCTGGCCCGCGCCCTCGATGTCCAGGTCCTGGTCAGCGAGCGGGAACGTGTCCTGGCTGCCTCGCCTCCCACGGCCGCCGAGCACCTCGCCCACGCGATCATCCGCCAGTCCGTGGAGAGCACTGCTCCAGCAGGCACCACCGGCCCCCACACTCAACTCATCTCCCTCGCTCCGTCCTCCGGTGCGGAAGCTGTCCTCGCCGTCGCCCGCAGAACGCCCTTCGACGAAGCCGACCTCCGCCTGCTGCGGCACACCGCCAAGATCCTCGGCCTCGTCGACCAGGCGCGCTGCGAGTACCGCGCCGCGTCCACCGCCTCCTGCGCCGCGCGCGTCGCCGCAGTGGAACTGCTGCTCGACGGCGAGGTCTCCAAGGCCCGACGAGTCATGAGGAACCTCGCACCCGGGCTGCTCGACCCGGACAACGCCCGGGCCTTCGTCATCGAAACCTCGCACACCCGACGCGACGCCACCATGCGCCGCTGTGAAACCGCCACGGCAGGTAACACCCTGGTGGTCGCCGATCCGGTTCGGCACGACAGGGTCCTCGTTATCCACCCGGTCCGGCCCGGTGAGGCCGACGACACCGTCGCAGGCGAACTCACCCGCCTGGTCTCCGCACTCGGCGCCGACGCCTCGCTGGGCGGCAGCGGCGTCTACTCCCTGTCCCTGCTCGCCGACGCCGTCAACGAGGCGACCACCGCCCAGCGGTTCGCCCTCCGCCAGCCGGATTCCGTAGCCCTGTCCGTACAGGACACCGACCTGGTCAGTCTGCTCCCGCAGCACGCCGCACAACTGTGGGCGCGCAGCGTTCTGCAGCCCCTCATGCAGGCCGACACCCAGTGGGAGCAGATGCGCGAGACCCTGCCCGCAGCCCTCGCCTACCCCTACACGGTGGCTGCTCGCCGCCTGGACCTGCACCGCAACACCGTGACCCGGCGGGTGGCCCGCGCCGCCGAACTGCTGGACAAAGACTTCGCCGCCCTGAGGGACCGCATCGCCGTCGGCCTGGCGCTCGAGGTCGTCACCCACCGGGAACCCTCTGTGCCCCCGGCCGGGCTGCTCGGCGGGGAGGCGCCCACACTGAGGGCGCTGCTCGATGCGCCCGAGATCTATGCATGGGCAGAGGCAATGCTGAGTTCTGCCCGCGCGGACCGTCGCGGCCTGCTCACAACGGCGACGGCCTGGCTCACTTTCGACGCTCACGTTGAACCGACCGCGCGAGCCCTGGGTCTGTCGGAGGCCACGGTGCGCTCCCACCTCAGGGCGCTGGAAGGCTATCTGTCCCGTGACCTCTCCTCACTGAGCGGTATGCGCGACCTGCATTTCGCGTTGTATCTCGTGACGGGCGAACCCGCCATCCCTGTGGCCGGCCGCGAACTGTGCGCCGCCTGAAGACGAGCCCAGCCGCCGGGTGTTGACCGGCCGGTTCACTGGCGGCAACCGTCCAGCGGTGCGGTCACTCGCCCGGCTACGGAGCTTCGAACAACCGCACATCGGCGACCGCTATCTCACGCACGCGAAACAGCCGGACCAGGTGGCGCCAGCTGCCCGCACCATCGCGGGAGATGCCCGCGCTCACCTCCGCGGACGAGCCCGTACTCCACGAACGTGACATCGAGCTGCTCCCGACGGGCCCCGAACCGCCGAGAGAGAACGGCCCTGCAACGGATGCGGCCGTTCCGCAGCGCTCAGCGGGGCTCCGATCGTGGCGGGTCGCCCCGCCACCAGGGCTTCGGTGTTGTCGCCGATCCGGTACGTGCGCCATGCCCGCACTCCGGGGAAGTAGCGCTGCCCGCTGCCCTTGAAGAAGACCGCCTTCCACTCAGACAATCGGCCACCGACCACGACAGCCACGTGCGGACGGTTCCCGGGGCAACGGTCGAGGGGCACGGGGCCCGGGGCGGCGAAAGCCGGCGCCGGTCGAACAGCTTCTCCATCGACCTGCGTCGCACCGCGGCTGAGCCGAGGCTGCGCCCGTCGACGTACAGGAGATCCAAGGCCACGATGTGGGGGCGGGAACGTGTCGGCCAACCGTGCCGCCCTCGCTTCCCGGCGGTGCATCTGAAGAAACTGAATCCCGCGTCATTGGTCGCACCAGTGTGCAGCTCCGCAAGGTGGATGCTGCTGAAAGTGCACCTCAGAGTCGTGATCATGGCGAGTGGTGCACAACCCCCAGGTGGTGTCGGTCAGATTGTGCATGCGCGTAATGGTGGTGCATTGAGCATATGCATAACGTTGCCGGTGCAAGCTCAGCTAGGCCCCGAAGTCCCGCGGTGCGCACGGCACTTGCCGAGCACGGCCACAATGCGGGACACCTCGCACGAGGAGTGCGGGGTCTGGGCCGCAGACTTGAAAGAAGAAGGCAGCTGGGTGTGCACGGCGGAAAACGCCGCGAACACCAGGAGGCGGGTGCCGGGGGACTGGTTGGAGCCACGTCCTCCGGATCACCCGCCGCCAGTGCACAACCAGGCCCCTGCACAGGGCATGCGCAAAACGACTCTCGGCAGAGTCACCACCAGCAGATCCGAAGAACTCACTGGGGTCTTCCGCCAACGTGTTGGACCACGTCGGCGCAGCTCAGGATAGACCAGCGCGACCCGCTGCAACAGCGTCGATCGTCGGTCTTCCTGGTGCCGGACCCCCTGAAAATCCGGGGCGAAACGTATGCAGATGCACCTCACCACTTATCCGGCAGATCGCACAGACGTGATGCCGGCGTATGGCAACCGGCGCTCCCTCCTGAAGCCGGGCCGTACCCAGGACCTCGGCGCCTCCAGGCTCAGCGGCTAGCACCCGCCCGCCCGGCGCCCAGCAGAGCCGCTCGCGGATTTAGCAGATTCGCGGCTGGCCACCGCCCGGGGAAGATCCGCTTCCCCTGAGCGACGGCGCGCGGCAGGAGCCAGGCGGCCTCCCAGCAGCTGCTCCTGCCGCGCCGCACAACGCACCCCGCCATCGGGATGCCAGCGCCTCCACGCTCGGCGCCGGCATGTCCCGCCTCTGCCGTGTCAGCGACAGCACCCTCGTTTCCCTGCTGCTCCAGCGTGGCGCCCGCTGTGCCCCGTGCCCGGCAGCGTCAGCCGGGCCAAGACGAGCGGCCGCATATCCGCACGCTCGACATCGGGCCGGCCCAGTAGGGCCCGCGGCAGGTCCGCAGCGAAGGCCTCTACCAGCTGGCCGTCTGATCCCGCTGGACCACGGCACGAAGGAACTACCGACCCGCTCCCCGAAGGGCAACATGACTTCCGCTCTCCGCTCGCAGCAGTCCCGCTCCCGTCGCGTCATCCGCGTGGCCGCGTCGTCGGCCGTCGCTTTGTTCGCCGCCACCAGTGTCACGCTCACGAGTGCCGCGACCGCCTCGGCGGCGAGCTATCGCTGCAAGACCAGTAGCGCCTCCGTCGACAACCCTGCCTACTCAGGGCCCTGGGCCGACAACTACAACTTCGACGTCAGCCTCTGTGCCAAGCGTTCCGGCGGCTACATCTACGCCTACGCAAAGGTCAACTTCGAAGGGCCCGTCGCGTACGTCAACATGACGGACACGCTCGATGGGGCACGCTTCCACCTCCAGACCAAAAAGTCCGTCTCCGGCCCCGACCCGGTCGTCAAGTCGGCGAACTTCACCGGCCTCGAGTACAAACTCGAGCACGGCAACACTGCAGGCAACGGCAGCTACACGACCGGGACGATCAAGTACAAGGCCGGTTCGGGCCGATACCTCGCCGACGGCATCATCCAGCTGGACTGGAACAGGGACGGCAAGGGCTACCGCAGCACGAACTTCAGCGCGTCGCCGACCGTGTAGAACCACCCAGCTCCCGGCCCCGCGGCGCTCCTTCCGCCGCGGCCGGCATCAAGCGCAGTCAGGCCCTCGCTTCCACCCCCCTGGGGCGAATCCCCCGCCTTACCGGCGCGGGTACGGGCCAGCTGCTCAGTGGGGGCGTCGCCCGTTCCGCGGCGACGCCTCCACCTCCCCCGTCCGGCGCCCGAACCAATTGACGCCGTTCGCCACCAGGAACGTCTCAGATCTGCCTTCCTTGGAGCGTCTGTGTCAGCCACCATGCCCGCCCCCCTCAAAATCTCCGGGCCGCCGGCGCCAGGGCGTTGGCCACCCGCGATCTGGGCACTACTCCTCACCACGTTTGTCGCGCGCAGCTTCGGATTCGCCTACCCATTCCTCAGCTATCGCCTCAAGGAAGACCTGGGCTACAGCACCCAGGCAGTCGGCCAGGTCCTCGCCGTGTTCGGTCTGGGGTGGCTCATCGGCCAACTGCTCACCGGGTGGGCATCCGACTCCTTCGGCCGCCGCCGCACGCTCGTGGCCGCGCTGGCCACGGCCGCTGTATGCCTACCGCTGATGGCCCAGGCTCACGCGTTCACCGCCGTCTGTGCAGGGTCGCTGATCGCCGGTGTCGTCTACGACGCGCCGAGACCGGTCGTCTCCGCAGCCATAGCTGACCTGATCACCGATGACGGGCAGCGCGCCGCAGTGAACGGATGGCGCCACGGCGCGGTCAACATCGGCGCAGCGATCACCGGCGCGGTGGGAGGACTCCTGGCGGGCCCCCTCGGCTTCCAAGTTCTCTTCTGGTTCAATGCCGCCGCCTGCGCCGTCTGCGCCGCGATCACGTACCGCTATCTCAGCCCCGACGTCGTCGTCGGCCCGAAAACAACTGCAGAAAGCAGCCTGGGAAGGTCCGCCCTGCGCGATGCACGGCTGTGGCTGCTGTGGGCGGCCAGCACGACCGCCCTGACCTGCGCCGCCAGCATGTTCACCGCGCTGCCGATGCTGATGGAGCACGACGGGCTCGCGGCCAGCGCCTACGGACTGACCCAGGTCGCCAACGCCGCGGCCGTTATCGTCTTCACCCCTCTGCTCACTCCCTGGCTCAGCCGGCGGTGCGGCGGACAACGACCCATGCTCGGGATGCTCGCCACCAGCGCCCTACTACTGGGCGTGGGCATGGGAGGCGCTGGCCTGGCGGACACGACCATCGGCTACAGCTTCGCCGTCGCCGTGGCCGTCCCCGGCGAAATCGTCTTCTTCATCGCCGCATCCGATGTCCTGAACAAGATCTCCCCCAACGAAGCCCGAGGCCTCTATGCCGGGATCTGGGGTTCCTCCCTGGCCATCGCGGTGATCATCGCCCCCGTTCTGGCCGCAGTCTCCCTGACCACGGGCGGCGGCAGCCTCGCCGCGCTCACCATGCTCACCGCCGGCGTCCTGGGCGCCACCCTGTGCCTGCCGCTCATGGGCCTGACCCACCACCGCCCGGCCACCACAGTGCCCACCCCGATGATGCCCGCCGCCTCCTGACCCCGCCGAACCGGAGAACCGACCATGAGCCTGACCGCCGTTCACCCCAACGTCCGCTCGCTGAACAGCTCCTGGCACTCCTCGGTGGCCTCACTCCCCGCCGAGCGCCGCGCGGCCACCCCTTTCCACAGTCGTGAGTGGGCCGCTGCCTGGCAGACAGTGCGCACCGAGCTCGTGCGCGGCCGCCACCATCTCTTCATCCAGGACGGGCCGCGCCAGCACCGCATGTCCTTCTACCAGGTCAGCAACAGTCCGCTGTGGCGCGCCATGGAGGGTCAGGCCGGCGCCGCCCGCCCCACTTTCGAAGCCGACGTCCTCTACGGCCCGTCGATCTACGGCGAGTACGGCGGTCTCCCCGGAGCGACCGTCTCCGTCCTCACCGAAACCGTCGACCGAAGCCGCGCACTCGCCCACGATCTCGGGACCGAGGCGGTGGTCATCGCGAACATCCCGCCAGCGGAGCGCACACTGTGGCGCGAAGCCCGACCCCCCGACGCCGAAGTCGTCCTGTACTGGGCCCACCGCGCCCAGGTAGGGGCCTCCGTCGACGAGTTCATCGCGAACTTCCCCTCCAGCAGGACCGGCCGCGAATTCCGCCGCCAGCACCGCCGCGGCAACGAGGCCGGCCTCACCCTCAGGATCGCCAAGGGGGCTGATCTCCTGCCCCGCCTAGGGGAGTTCACCGCCCAGGCCCGGGCCACCAACGAACGCCACAGCCCTGCCCTCTACGGCGCCGACATGCTCGCCCCCCTCACCCGCGTACCCGGCGCCGTCGCACTGCTCGCCGAGTACAGCGACGGCACCCTCGCCGGCGGCTTCTTCTGCTTCCGCTACGGCTCCGCCCTCTACCTGTGGACCGCCGCGATCGACCAGACCCGCGAAACGGACCTGCACACCTACGGCTGGCTGATGTACGAGAGCGTCCGCTTCGCTGCCGCCACCGGAGCCAGCGTCCTGGACGCCGGCCGCGGCAACTATGCCTACAAGGCGAGTCTCGGGATGCTGCCCGTCGCCTTGACCTCAGCGGTCTACCTCACACGGCCCAACCCTCACCTCGTCAGCCGCCTCGGCGCGCTCCACACCGGGCTCAACCAGCACGTGCTGCGCGCCTGGAACAGGGCCTGACCCCGCCCCCTCTCCAGAAAGGCACCACCCGTATGGACAGCATCACCACGGCTCCCGCCCCGCTCAAGGGCCGCGCCACACGACGCCTCGGCCTCGCGATCGCCGCCGTAACCATGGGGCGGCGGCCACCCTCGTCGCAGCGCCGTCCGCCAACGCCGTCGGCGCCTCCGCCTGCAATCACGGCGGGGCCATCGGGACCTGGAAGACGACCGCCAGCAACCTCAATCTCCGCAACGGTCCGGGCACCAACTACTACTCCAAGGGACAGCTCACCAAGGGCACCGTGATCAACATGAAGTGCACCTGGCTCCGCAAGGACGGCAAGGACTACTGGTACTACGGCCAAGTCCGCACG
Source organism: Streptomyces sp. NPDC001787 (assembly GCF_040297465.1). Lineage (NCBI taxonomy): Bacteria > Bacillati > Actinomycetota > Actinomycetes > Kitasatosporales > Streptomycetaceae > Streptomyces > Streptomyces sp. NPDC001787. The sequence goes on along the minus strand of NZ_JBEOZE010000015.1, from coordinate 72,269 downwards.
GGCGTCCACAAGGGCGCCTGGGGCTGGATCTTCTGGAGGTACGCCGCTATTGCCTGACCTCCGGCCGAAGCCCCGCAGGTCACCAGCTCGGTCGACCGCAGTCCCCGCGCGCACCAGCCACCGAAGGCCACACCGCCGCGCACCTCCGCTCCACTGAGGCGAACGGAAAGCCGCACCCATGAACCCTTCCGGCTCCAACCCACCCTCCGAGGCGACCACCGGCGCCCGCAGACACGGCCCAGACCCCTCGAAGGTGCCACTGCTGGTCGTCCTGGGTGCCGGCAGCCACACCTGGTTCGGCTACGGACTCAAACAGATCGCCGCCCGCCATCCCGTCGCCCTTCTCGACGACCGGCCACCCGCCTGGGCCGAACCGCACGTCACCGTCTTGGTCGCGGTGGACCTGACGGACACCGAAACCGTCACCGACGCGGTGGCGACTCTCGCCGCCGAACGAAACGTGGTCGGAGTGCTGACCTACATGGAGAACCACGTCGTGCTCGCGGCCCGGCTCGCGGACCGTTTCGCGCTACCCGGCAACGCTCCCGCCGCGGTGGAGGTCTGCCGGGACAAGCACCAAATGCGCTCCCTGCTCGCCGCCGCCGGCGTGCCCTCCGCCCGCTCCTACCTCGTGGCGGATGCCGAAATCGCCGTCGTGTACTCCGTCCTGCTCGGCGGAACGGTCGTCATCAAGCCGCGCTCCCTGAGCGGAAGCGCTGGGGTTCACCGCGCGGACACGCCCGACCAGGTCCGCCACGCTTTCCAGGCCGCCGAGGAAGCGTCCCTGCTCGGCATCGAGCGCACCGGCGCGACCGGCGTGCTGATTGAGGAGTATCTGCAGGGCCCCGAAGTCAGCGTCGAGTGTGTGGTCCTCGGCCACGGCACTGGCCACATCGCCGCAGTCACCCGCAAGTACCTCGGAGACGAACCGGCCTTCCAGGAAGTGGGTCACCTCGTGGACCCCACCGACCCCCTCCTGGCCGACCCCCGGATACGCGACGTAGCCCTGGGCGCCTTGACGGCCGTCGGCATCTCCAGCGGCGTCATGCACGTGGAGATGCGACTCACCCACCAGGGCCCGCGCACAGTCGAGATCAACGCGCACCTCGGCGGCGACCTCATCCCGCACCTCGTCCACCTGGCCACCGGTCTCAACCTGCCGCAGATCACCGCAGACCTCGCCATGGGCGTCGACCCCGAACTAGTTCCCAGCCAGAGCCAGAGTGCCGCTGTCCGCTTCCTCTTCCCAGCCGTCACCGGCCACGTCACACCGGTGCACACCGGCGTGTTCGCCGCCTGGCTCGACCGCTTCGAGTGGACCGCCGCCCCCGGCAGCCGCGTTACCGCCCCGCCCCACGCCACTGTGCTGGACCGGACTGCGCTGGCCGTCGTCACCGGCCCCGGCCCGGATGCCTGCCACCGCCGGCTCCAGCTGGTCGAGGACCGCCGCGGCATCCACATCCAGGCCGACTCCGCCACCACCGCGCACGTCGCCTGATCTGCGTTGCGTACCCACCCGAGCACACCCCAGGAGACCCGCGCTATGGCCCTCACTGCGCCCGCCCCTGCAGTGGCCCCGCCCGTGTACCGAAGAGCCGCGGCCGCCATCGTCGCACCGGCCGACGCCGGCGACCTCTACCTTCCCGCACTGGCCCGGCACGGCTGGACCTCCGTGGCGGTCACCACCCCCACCGCCCACCCGCCCGCAGACGGCTACCTCCGACACCTCACCCACCGCGGAGGCCTGCGACGCACCGCCGCCCACCTCGCCCGCCTCGGCGTGCAGGGCGTCATCGCAGGATCGCCGGCCGGCACCGAACTCGCCGACCGGCTCGCCGACCGCCTCCGGCTCCCCGGCAACGCACCCGCCACCGCCAGCGTCCGCCGCGACACCGGTCTCACTGGCGCCGCACTCCTGGACGCGGGGATCACCGCCGCACGAAGCATCCGCACCACCCGCCTGCCCGAGGCCCTGAACTGGGCCGCCTTCACCCAGGTGAGCGAACTGCTCCTCCAACACCCGGACCCCGCCCACCAGCACCCCGGCTACTTCTGCCGCACCGCCGACGACATCACCTACGCCTGGCACCGCCTTCAGCACCCGATCGGGCAGCCGCTCGTGCTGCGCGAGCACCTCGCCGGCACCCAGTACCGCATCCACACCCTGACCGGGCCCGGACACGACGGCAGCACCGGCCACACCATCAGCTCGATCTGGTCCGAGGTCCACACCTCCGGCCAACAGGTGTGGCGTGCCGACCTGTTGAGCCGCAACGGCCTGCTGGCACGCGCCCTCTCGCTCTACACGATGCGCGCGCTCAACGCCCTGGGCGTGCGCTACGGCCCCGCCCACGCCACGGTCACCTTCATCCCCGACCGCGGACCCGCCCTGCTGTCCCTGCGCACCGACCCCCACGCCGACTTCGCCTCCGACACGCTGCGCCGGGCCACCGGCCACGACCCCATCCGCGATACCGCGCTGCTGCTGACGACCGGCCGACGCTACGAGAGCTCTCCGCAGCGGCGGGCCCACGTCACGAAGGTCGCGCTCCTGCCCCAGCACGACGGCGCCCTGGACTCCGACCTGCTGCGCACCATCACCACCCTGCCGACGGTGGCCGTCACCACCGAACTGAACGCCGGGACCCCCGTGCGCTCAGGCGAGACCGCCGGATGGCTCCTCCTGGTCGCCGACGACAGCCGCGCCATCAACCAGGACCACCACGTGATCCGAGCCGCCGAGAACCTCGGCCTGTACGGGAGCCACGCATGACAGCCCTGCCCCTGACCCACGCCTCAGTCCCGGACGCCGTGCCCCTGCCGCCTGAGCTGCACATCGGGGATGGCCCGGCCGACCCGGCCGCGGACACCGCCCAACTTCGGGACCTTGCCGCCGCCCTGCGCAGGGAAGCTCCGCGCGTCCTCGGCTTCCCCGGCAACCTCGACTTCGACTTCTCCGACCTGGCCCCGGCCCTTTCGGTCCTGATCAACAACGTCGGCGACCCGGCCAGCGCCGACGCGAGCGACGTCCACACCAAGGCTTACGAACAAGCGGTGGTCCGCTTCCTGGCGCAGACCGCTGGCGCCGACCCTGATGACGTCTACGGCTACGTCACCACAGGCGGCACCGAGGGCATCCTCCTGGGACTGGCCACCGCCCGCCGTCACCTCCCCCATGCCCACGTATACGCCTCCGATCAGGCGCACTACAGCGTGGCCAAGGCCGCAGACCTCCTCGGACTCACCCTGGTCACGCTGCCCAGCAACGACGACGGCACCCTGAACTCCGAGTCGTTGAAGGTCGCCTCCTTCTTCCACCGCCGTGTGCGCCCCCACGGCGGCCGAGGGCCGGGCGCCATCGTCGTGGCCACCATCGGCACTACCATGCGCGGCGCCTACGACGACGTCACCGAACTCCGCAAATGGGCCGGGGCGGCCGGCGGAATCTACGTCCACGCGGACGCCGCCTCCGGCGGACCGATCGCCGCACACGCGCCTTCCGCTCCACGCTGGAGCTTCGCCCACGGAGCCGACTCGATCAGCATCAGCGGCCACAAAGTCATCGGCGCCCCGGTGCCCTGCGGCGTTGTACTCGTCCGCAAGAACCTCGTCGAAGAGCCGACCATCGCAAGTGAGTACACCAACGCCTCCGCGCGGACGCTGGGCTGCTCCCGCAGCGGGCTCGCCGCCCTGTTCCTGTGGTCGGCGCTGCGCCGGCTCGGCCACACCGGACTGCGTACCCACATTCTGCGCTGCCTGGAAACGGCCCAGTACGCCGTCGACCAGCTTACCCGGGCCGGCGCCCGCCCCACACGCACCACCGACTCCCTCACCGTCTGCATCGACCGCCCCGCCGAATGGATCGTCCGCAAATGGCACCTCGCATGTGAGGGCAATACGGCCCATCTGATCACCGTCGGACACGTCACGCGCACCACCATCGACGAGCTCTGCCGCGACCTGCGCACGCCGTGACCAGCCCGTCCAGAACTCAAGAGGAAGGCCCGCGCATGCCCCTGATCACACCGAACACCGCCCAGCGCAATGTGATCAACACCTGGCTCGACAACTACGTCACGCGCCCGCACCCCCTGCTCGGCCGCGAGGGCGCCGTCTGCCCCTACGTCCCTGCTGCCCGCCGCCAGGGATCCGTCCTGATCCGGGTCGCCGCCACCCTCCCCGCCGGGGACCCGCGCCCCCGGGACCGTTTACTCACCACTCCCGATGCCGCCCGCACCTGGCTGCGATCCGTCTTCGACGACGCGCTCCAGCAGTTCGAGAACCACCCCTGGCCTCGTCGAGGCCGCCACCTGAACTCCCTGGTCGTCGTGCTCCAGGACCTCGGTCCCGAGCACTGGGCGGAAATCGACCGCTCGCACGCCGAGGTCAAGACCGAGGTCATGGCGCGCGGCCTGATGGCCGGCCAGTTCCACCCGCACTGTCCGGCCCCGGCCGCACACAATGCCGCCTTTCCAGTCAACTGCTCGCCCGTGCCGCTCATCGTCATCCGCCGGATGGCGCGCCATGACCACCTTTTCGCCGAGGACCCCATCCACATCCAGGCCTACGAACGCCACTTCCGCACCGACGGACCGGACAGCGCAGACCACCCTGACAGCAGCCCCCACTAACCGTCCTGACCTGGCTACCGGCACCCCACGCTCGCGAACCGCGTGCGGCCCTGTCCGCCACCGCGCACCTCGGCCTCGTTAAGACACCACAACTCCGAGAGCGCCTACAGGACATACCCAGCGGGAGCCAGCGGTTACGGCGAGGCCTGCGTAACGACCAAGCAGAGAAGTGGAGCGCGGACGCCATCGCCTACTACGAACCACCGACGACGAGAAGAGCGCTATGTCTGGAATCTGTTTAACACCACCGCAGAGTCCTGACCTCACTGCACAGGCCCGTTTGGTTCCGGGGTGCCGTCGTCCCACCCCGGCAGAGGACGAGCCCCCTCCCGCCACGACCCGATTGAAGGCCTTGCATGAACCGCACCCGGCAGACCGTCGTCGCCACGCTGATAGCCGGATCCGCCCTCCTCGGCATGGGCGCCTGCTCTGGCAGTGACGGCGACGAGCCCACCACAGCCGCGAAGGCCAGTCCCGCCGACGACACCTCCAGCAGGGCCTCCGCACCGGCCGCAACCGCGGCCGAGGACTCCCCGCAGACCGCCAAGGGGCCGGCCGTCGCCCAACTGCAGGGAGGCAACGGCATCGACGGACAGATCCACAGCGTCCAGCGCAAGGACGGCATGGTCATGGTGACGTTCGAAGTCACCAACCGCAGCGACCAGAACTACCTCACCGTCGACTGGCGCGACGGAACCGAGGTGTACACCCTGGCTGGCTCCTCGATCGTCGACCGCACGCACAAGAAGCGCTACATGGCCTTGGTCGACACGAACGGCCGCTGCCTGTGCAGCGAGCACACGGCCTCTATCGACAAGGGTCAGACCCGGCAGTTCTACGCACAGTTCGAGGCACCGTCCAATGACGTCAAGCAGGTGGACCTCGCTCTGGGCACCCTGAGCGTCGTCACCGTGCCCCTCCAGGAGGGCTGACCAGTGCGCTCGCGAACCGCCGTACTCGCCGCGGTGCCCGCCGTCCTCCTCATGTCGTCCGCACACGCACACCCGGACGACCGGAAGAACACCGCAGACATCCCGGCCCGCCACTACGGCATCGTCTCGCGCGTCGAGAGCCTGGACGGTACCGAGAGAACCGTGGACCAGGACAAGCGGGTCACCTACGGGGTGCAGTCGAAGGTCCTTTTCACCAAGGACAGCGGCCAGCTCTCCGAGCAGGCCCAGAGCCAGCTGGGCGACATCGCCTCGAAGATCGCCAAGTCGGGGACCGCTCAGCCGGTCCTGGTCAACGGCTACACCGACGACCTCGGCAGCGCCGAGCACGGGCTGTCCCTGTCCCGGAAGCGGGCGGAAGCGGTCCTCCAGGTCCTGGCCAAGGACCCGCGCCTGGCGACGATCCGCTTCAAGGCTGCCGGGCACGGCGAGAAACACCCGATCGCCGACAACAAGGACGAGAGCGGACGCGCGAAAAACCGGCGCGTAGAGATCGTCGTCACCCGCAGCTGACCAACAACGCCCCCGAACCACCGGCGGCAAGACCAGGTGGCCCCGCACCCGCCGTCCTCGACACACGCATCGGACTTCGCCATGCCTCTTCCCCTGGAAACACCAGGGCCCGCAGCGCACGCGCTCGACCAGATCTTCCACACGGCCCAGTCAGCCCAGCGTGCCGCACTCGCGGTGTACTACCCGGTCGGGTTCCCCGACTTCGAGCAGAGCCTGCACACCCTGCAGTCCCTCGCCCAGTACGCCGACGTCGTCGAAGTCGGCCTGCCCTACAGCGACCCGATACTGGACGGTCCCACGATCGCGCAGGCCACCCGCCAGGCGCTGTCCTCCGGATTCCGGCTGGCGCACCTGTTCACCGCCATCCGTGAGATCCGAGCCAGCTCCCGAGCCGCCGTCCTCGTCATGACGTACTGGCAGCCCGTCGCCCACCGCGGCGCGACACGCTTCGCGGCCGAACTGGCCGAAGCAGGCGCAGCGGGCGCGATCATCCCAGACCTCCCCCTCGAAGAAGCCGGCCCCTGGCTCACCGCCGCCCGTCACCACGGCCTCCATACCGTGCCCGTGGTCGCACCCAACGCGAGCGATGAACGCCTAGCCCGAATCTGCACCACCGCGGGCGGCATGATCTATGCCCCGGCCGTCGCCGGCGTCACCGGCCATACGGGTCCTCTCGCCTCGGGCCTTCCCGCCTTCGTCACCCGGCTGCGCGCCCTCACCGGCCTACCCATCAGCGTGGGCATCGGGGTGTCGAGCGCCGCACAGGCCCACCAGGCCGCCCAGTACGCCGACGGCATCATCGTCGGCTCCGCCCTGATCCGCCACATCCAGAACGCCACAGGACCCCGCGGGACCCGCGCCGCCCTCGCCCTGGCCCGCGACCTCGCACACGGCGTGCACCGCCTGCCCGCCGCCGCATAGCCCCCGAACCCGTACACCACACAAAGGAGCTCACCGGCGTGCCAACCGCGACCGCACCGAGCCGGCCTCTGGACAAAGAGGTCAGCTCGCCCGCACCCGGCGCTGCAGCAGGAAGACTGCGCCGCATGGGCCAGGGGCTCGCCCTGCAGATCGCCGCCATGCCCGCAGTCGGTCTCCTGATGCGCCTGGGCCAGGACGACTTGCTCGGCCGGTTCGACTCCTGGCACCGAGTGGCGGCGATGCTCTCGGCAGCGGGCGGAGCGGTTCCTGGCGATTGCTCCGCTGGCCCACAAGAAGGAGAGCCTGGTGAAGAACTCGGCCCTGCAGATAACCCCCGGCGACTCCGAATCGCTCTACAACAAGACCCCCCCCGTGCGGTCGTGGTCACCAGCTTCCAGGGCGAGGCCGTCGTCCACCTTCCCCTCCAGGGCAAGCCGGAGATCCTCGACTACCGCTACTCCCTGGTCGATTCCCGGTGACCGTACCCAACTCACCACGATCAAGGGAGACTGCGGTGCCCCTGGCCCTCTCGCTAACCACCGACATCCACGAGACGATCATCGTTCTCCCGGGCGGCGGGATCCACGCCCAGGGCCTGCTGCACGAAGGCCCCGAGCCGGCGGAGAGCCTCATCGAGGATGTATGCAGCCCGCTGCGCACCGCGGCCGCCCAGCAGAGCAGGACCATCCGTCTGAGCATCGGTCATCCCGACGGCCGCGTCGAGCAGCACCAGATCGCAGCCGACGGCACGATCCAACCCGCCCATCGTCCGGAGCCGACCGCCAACACCACCGATCCGATCTGGGCCCAGGGCATTCCGGAGGGCACCGATCTCCTGGACACCGTTCGCGCAGCCCATCGGGCCGGACAATGGCGCGCGGCACAGCAAGCCGCCTACCGTGCCACTCAACACCTCGCCGCCCAGTACGGACGCGACCACCCGTACGCGGGCATGGGCGTCGAGCTGCAGGCGTACTTCGCCCTGATGGCCCAGGACCACGCGGCCGCGGCCACCCTCTACACCGAGTCCGCCGTGGCGATCCACCGGCTCGGCGGCCCTCCCTCGCAGATCCGCCACTGCTTCGCGAGTGGCGTCTCTGCCTGGCTCCACTCCGATCGCGACACCCGTCCCGGCGGCACGGGCTTCGCCCTCGCCCATGCCCTGATCCGCATCACCCCCCGCGACGATGCAGCCCTTGCCGCCCTGCTGCGCCGGCTCTTCAGGGAGCGGTCGTGATGACCGTCTCCGCGCCGCTGCCGCTTGGCTCCCACGCCCCGCCGCGCTACCGGAACGTCACCGGCGGCGGTGGGGTCCGCACGGGACGACCGCGACGCCCCGATCCGCTCACACCGCCGGACACGCTGACGCCACGCTTCACACACGCCGCCGCGCAGCTCCCCCGGATGACTCAGCACGCTCCGAGACCGAGCGCCACTCCCTTCACCGAGCCCGCCGCCGACCTGGTCATCGAGCCGGTCACAGCGTGGCCGACACGCAACAGCAGCTGGCTCAACAGCCCCTTCCGCGTTCCGATGGACCACCTCGCGTGACTACGTCTGCCCACATCACACCTTTTCCGGCCCCGACTTCCTCCCGGGAGGACTCCCCATGACCGCTCCAGCCGCGCAGCCCAGCCCCTTCGACCCCGCGTATGCCGGTCAGGATGGGGTTCAAGCGCCCGCCCATCACCCCGGCTGGCAGCCGGCCGTGCCGGCCTGCCGTCTCTGCGGCGCGCAGCCGGCCGCTGCTGTCGCCGTCCGGGCGCACCAGGGACTGCTCCTGATAATGCGATTCCACAAGATCGACGGTCCGTTCTGCCGGTCCTGTGGCACCGCTGTCGTGCGTGCGCTGACGACCAAGACGCTATGGCAGGGATGGTGGTCCCCGTTCTCTCTCGTCTTCTTCAGCCCGTTCACCCTGGTCTGGAACCTTCTCGCCAGCCGCAAGCTCGCTGCCCTGCCGGCACCTGGGCCCCCCGCGCTGGGAGCCGCCCGCGTTCAGGAGGGGAAGCCCGTCCACCAGCGGCCGATGGCGTACGTCGCGATCGTTCCCCTGATCTGGGCGGTGTGGTTCATCACCGGCATGATCACCCACGCGTGAACGCCCGAGCGCGCAGGCCGTACGCATCCTGCCCCTGCCCGAGAACGGGGGACAGAAGCAGGGGCGAGGTGCGGGGCGGTCCCTATTTCGTAGAGAGCGCACGCAAGCGCCAGTGAAGGCGTGGAGGACAGGACAGTGAAGAAGAAGGCGGCGCCCATACCCGGCACAGCGGCGGTGCCCGTCACTGACCCGAGCCTTCCCGAGAGGGCGCGGAAGTTGCTCCACGAGGCGCAGAGGCATCCGTTCCGCTACGCAGGCGGCGAAAGGAGCCCTTGGCGGGCAGCAGTGCCCCAGTTGGTCCGCGGCGCCATTCTGATGGCAGCGGTCGCCCTGATGTGGTGGATCACCGGCAGAGGCCAGGCGCAACCCGACGAAGTACGGGGGGTCTCCGATGTCTTCGACCAGGCCGTGCAGGACCTCTTCGAGACGCTGCACAGCGGGATCGAGGGGGTCTGGTCATTCGGTGCTACCGGAGTGGCCCTGATCGGCGGCATCACGGCGATGGAAACGGCCGGCCGCAACGCGACGTTGCGGGAACTGGCCGAGGCCAGAAAGAGGTACGTCCAGCCCTCGGATCTGGTGAAGGAGGCCCGCACGCTCCTCGCCCGTGCTCAGCAGGCGAAGAAGACCGTCTTCGCCTCCTCCGTCCACCGCTGCGACCTGATTGATCGCCAGTGCAACGAGGTAGCTCTCCCGCGTCAGGAGTGGGAGATCGCCGAAGCGTTGCTTGAGTACAGCCGTCTGATGAAGGCGGAACCCGATGATCCCCGGAGCAGCAGGGTCACCGCCGTCCTGCAGCTGCGCCGGAGGTCTCTCAAGACCAGCCTGGGCGGAGTTGAGCGGCGGGTCCTGGCCCTGGAGGCGTACGCCGGCGAAGTTTCCGAGGCCGACGATCGCTATCGGGAGCTGCAGCAAATACAGCAGCTCACCAAGGGCAGCGAGGACGTACTTGAACTGCTGGCCCGAACCGCACGCGACGATCTCGCCGTGGCGGAGATGGAAGGGATGAACACCGAGGCCGTCGCCGTTGCTGCCACCTTCACCGCCGCCCTGGAATCCGCCAGGGAGGCCGCCGTCATCGCCCTGCCCGTTCTCCCCAGGGCTGCCTGAATCGGGCTGCGCTGATCGTGGTTGCCCACGGCGGAATTGGGGGGTGGGCTCGCGGCGAAGCGTGTCGTTGGCCCGGGGGCGGAACAGCTTGCAGGTTCAGCGCCTGGAGCTCATGGCGTGTTTACGCGGTGGGGTCGAAACCCTCAGCTTCATCGACGAGGCACTCCCCGGGAGCCAGCCCCTCGTACGCCATCTGTACGGTGTCCCGGTGACGGTCGACCAGGTATTCGCACGCCCACCAGCCGCCGGCGCGCCCGTTGAGCAGGATGTTGATGGCTTCCTGGTCTCCGTCGTCGACGGTGTGCGACTCCTCGATCTCGAGAGTGTCGGCGTCCCAGCGGCCGATCAGGAGCACGGACATGGAATGTTCCTTTCTTCGATGGGGCCGGGCGGTTGGTGGCGGCCCGGCCCCACATGCGGCGTGGTCAGAGGCCGACGGAGCGGAGGTACGCGTCGATCCGGGCTGCCTGCTGGGCATCGAGCTCGGCGTCGCTGTCGGCCGGGACGTCCGAGAGCCAGCCGCTGACGGCATCGGCGTCCTCGCCGTAGCACTCGTTCACGACGGCATCGAACGAGGCCTCGGGGTCATCCAGAAGTGTCAGGACGGCGTTCACCGCCAGGTTGTCGATGTCGTCCGCGTGCTGCTCGCGGATCGTCCGGGCGGCGTTGTCGACACCCGCGTTCACGGCGGCCGAGACCTGTGCGCGGCTGTAGTGCATGCCCGCGTACAGGTCCGACGTGTCCTCGACCTCTTCGCCCCTGTCGTCGGCCGCCTGCGCGGCCGCGATCTCAACGTGCCGGGCGTACACATCCGCCCACGGCGCTCGGGTGCTGTCGAGGTAGGTCAGGGCGGCGGCCGTGGCCCAGGTGAAGCGCTCGGCGGTGACGGGGCGGCCCGACTCGTCTGCGGCCATCTCCATTCCCGCTTCGAGTGCGGCGACGATGTCGGGGTGGGTGAAGGTGCTCGTTATGACTGTGGTGCTCACGGTGTTCCTTGATTCGGGTGTCGCGGTGGTGCGTTGTGCGAGGGCCGGCCTGGCATTGTCCGGCCCGGTGCGCGGTCCGGTCCTGCGGCGCGCTGGGGCTGTGTGGCTCAGACGAACGTGGGCAGCGCGGAAAGCATGAGGTCGATACCGACCCCGCAGACTCCGGCCCTGACCGGCGTCGTCGGTCCGGTCGGGCCGTTGATGTCGTGGGGCATCACCCAGCCCTGGAGCGGGCCGCCGTCTGCGTCCGAGAACCGGACGTGGCCGTCTTCGTCGGCCTCGACGGTATGGGGGAAGGTCGCGACGATTCGGCGGGCCGCGCCGCCGCAGCCGCGCGGCGGGCGGGACCGGACATGGCCCGGGCCCGGATGCGGAGGGAGGAACGGGGGGAGGAAGCGCTCCAGTGCCCCCAGACCTCCGCTGAAGCTCACCGAGCCGGTGGGCGACGTGCCACGCAGAACGAAGCGCACGGACGCATTGCCGCACTGCCAGGACAGGCCGGTGGCCTCGTCAGCCTGGTCGAACCGCACGGCAGGTGTGCCGAGTTCGCGGAGCAGAGCGTCGATCTCGGAGAGGTGCTGGAGTCGGTGCTGCTGTTGCTGAGGGGGTGACAGGCGGATGATGTGGCGGTCGATGCGCGGCAGCAGCGAACGGAGCGCTGCTCCGGCGACCGCTGTAGGGGCGCTGCCTGCGACGGCGAGCGAGGTGTCGGAGGCGGGCGCCGCAGCGGTCAGCGTCGTGTTGCCACTGTCGGTCAGGAGGATGAGGAAGCGGCGCTGGCCGTTGGCCAGGCGGGCGGCCGGGTAGTCCGGGTGGTCTTGGCGGGCGGCCGTGCGGACGGTCCATTCGTCTTGGTGGCGCTTGGGGAGCAGTGCGGCGACCTCGGCGGCGAGCGAGGTGGAAGCGAGGGGGCTGGTGTCCATGAATCTTCCTTGGTGAGGGACGACCGGAGATTGGCGAGAGGGCGGCGGGATCAGGACGAGGGATAGGAGGGCAGCCGGGTCGCGGGGGAGATCCAGGAGGACGGTGGTGTCGCCCTGGCCGCCCGCTCGACCCAGCCGGACGTGGCGATCTCCTCTGCCGCTGCGCGGAGGTCTTCGGCGGTAACACCGGTGCAGGGGTCGACGCGCTCACAGGCCGGGGACCGGGGTGCCGTGCCCCGCCCTGCGGGCGCATCAGATGTCAGGCCGACAGGGATGCGAAGGCGGCCTCGGCCTCCTGGACGGCGGTGAGGCGTGCCTGGGCTGCCGATTCCTGTCGGCGGAGTTCGACGACCGCGTCGACGGGAGCCTGGCGCAATTGGTCCACGCGGCTCTTCCCGGCGGCCAGGCGCAGCGCGTCCACATTGCTGTGATCGCGGTAGGCGATGGCGAGTGCCCGGATGGCGGTGCTGATCCATGCGGCGGTGCTCGCGGGTACGGACCGGTCGGGGGCGTCCGCCCGCTGAATGCCGGGGATTGCCGCCGGGAGGGCCGGGGTGAGCGACTGGGCGTCGGTGCAGTTCCAGGAGCCGCGCAAACGGATCCCGTTGACGACCGGCTCGTTCTCCCGGCCCGCACCGTCGGGGAGTGGGGTGGTTCCGAGCTGCACGCCTACGCCGCTGGGGAGGGCGTCACGGCTGTACCGGTCGGGGCCGACCGTGAAGGCTCCGCGCACGCGGCCACCGCCCGTCACGGTGTAGGTGATCGTTCCGTCGAGTGCGTTGAGCCGGGGGAGGGTCGTCATGATGCCTGTCGTGCCGTCGGCGGGATCGAGGTAGTCGATGTGGACCATGCGCGGCAGTGTGGGAAGCCGGGGTGCGTCGGCCTGGGCAACCGCCTCCAGCTGCTGGAGAAGGGTCCAGTGCGGTGCGATCTGGGCACGGATGGCGTCCAGTTCGCGCTCTGTGGCCTCGCGTGCTGCCTGGGCCGGGATGTCAGGCTGCTGCTGGGCGTGACGTACGGCGGCCCGGATGAGCCCCTCACGGTTCGGCCGGGTGGCCCAGTGAGTGACGACGGCGTGCACGACCTCGGCCAGGTATCGGTGCGTGCTGCGCGGGACGGTGCCCAGCGTTCCGTCTGAGCGGACCCACTGGCCGCGCGCAAAGAGCTGGTGGCGCTCGGGCAGAGCGTCGACCGCGAGTGGGCCGCATTCGCCGCGTACCCGGGTCCGGCGAATCCTGGGCTCGTCTATCCGCTCGGGCTGCGGCTGTGCGGGGTGGTCGCCGTAGACCACCCGGACGTGACAGGCGTCGGAGCCGGGGACCGTCTCGGGGACGACGATGAAGCTGCCGCGAACTTCGTCACCGGAGAGCTGATAGCGGGCCTGGCCGGTGAACCGGTCGAACGTCCCGACGGCGGGAACGGCGGCGTCGCGGATGGGGAGCTGGAGCTCGGTGGGGGAGTGGAAGGACAAGGGAGTCTCCTGGATCGGCGTTCGTCCCTCGGGGTGGGGCGGGGCCGTTGCAGCGCCCGTGCGTCACCGCCCCGAGTGATTCCAACTATACCGAAGTAAAGACAATTAAGCAATTATGTTCGGGGTGTTTCTGTACGGCCCGTATAGTGAGGGCTACCGACGCGGGGTGGAGCAGCTCGGTAGCTCGCTGGGCTCATAACCCAGAGGTCGCAGGTTCAAATCCTGTCCCCGCTACTCATCACTTTGGCCCCGGCGTCCGCGCCGGGGCCAAAGTCGTTCCGCGCCGAAAAAGTCGCGCCGTCGATGTCACACGGGCACCCGATTCGACACCTCTATGCGTAAGCGAGCACCCGCTCGGGCCGCTCGGAGCCATGGAGATGCCGTGACCGTCTGCTTCACCACCTACAACCTGCTCGATTTCACCGGCCGTGACGACCGCACTGATCGCCTCAGCCAGGCGGTCGCGGAAGCCCGGCCTGACGTGCTCGCAGTCCAGGAGATCGTCGCGGACACGGCCGCCGGCGCGGCTCGTCTGCTGCACCAACTCGCCGACTCCCTCGGCCTGCTGTGCACGGTCGACGCCCGGGGAACCACCGCCCTCGCCTCGGGCCAGCACCGTTATCACGTGGGGCTCCTCTGGCGTCCGGGCATCACCCCGGCCCCCGGCACCTGGCGGGCCTTTCAGGGCGGCGACTTCCACCACGCCCTGGCCCGCCTGCAGCTCGACGTCGGAGCCCGCGAGCCGGTCACATTCGCCAGCTATCACGCAGATCCGTTCCGGCCCGCGCGACGGTTCGACGAGGCCCACCGCGTCGTCGCCGCCCTGACCCGCCCGCCCGGGCCTGCCGCGATCGGCGGCGACTTCAACAGCATCTCCGCCGACCCCACAGCAAACGGCGACTACTACGATCCCGACCCCTACGCACATCAGGAGTGGTACGACGATCTGCTCTACCAGGTCGAGTGGAACGACGACCCCGACGCACCGCACCACGCCGACCGGCGCGCCGCACAGGCCCTGCGCCGAGGCGGACTTCTGGACGCCGCAGCGGAGTTCGACGCCCCGTGGCATCCCACCACCGGTCACTGGCCCGTCGGCGACCCCTTCGGGCCACGCCGCATCGACATGGTCCGCACGACCCGCCACCTGGTGCCCGCGCTGGCCGGCTACCGGGTGCTGCGCACCCCCGCAGCCTTGAGCGCATCGGACCATCTGCCGGTCAGTATCGACCTGGAACCTGCGCTGATCTCCAGCCGCCCGGGAAAGAGCACCCCAGGCTTCCGGCATCACACGCCCGTCCAGACCCACGGCGCCACGACCAACATCGTGGGACCCCACGCGCGCATCACGGGCCCCCTGATCCAGACGGGCAACATCGGCGAAATCCGGCTCCCGTGAACGCCTCTGCCGCTCGCACGGAAATGCCGGCGCTCACGCTCAGGCGGGAGCGAACCCCGCCGCTGCAGTTTGCGAGCCTTCCCCGCGCCGAATCCGACCAGGAGGCACCGTGACCACGATCCCCGCCCCCTCCACGGAAACCCCCACCCACCGCGCCAGCGCCGAAGATGCTGAGCGGCGCGAAACCCGGCACGCCGTACAGCGCCTCCTCCAGCAGGCCGAGTCCCTGCAGATCGGCAGCCCGACAGCAGCACTCGTCCGCTGGCGGGCCGCTTCCCTTGTCCTCATTCACACGGTCTGCCCGCCCGACCACATCGCCTGGCAGATGCTGTGCCCCGAAGCGCCCTGGCACCCCGCGGCCACAGCCGAAGCGGAGCGGGAGCAGGCATTCGCTGATGGGTGGGCCATCACGCGCGGTGTGCTGGAGGGACTCCTCCCCACCCTGACGGAAGCGGATCCGGGCCCGCAGCCGACAGCAGCGAGTCCAGGCGGGCGCCGGTGTCAGAGCGCCGACCGGACGGAGCCCCCCGCCCTCCGGCTGCCGGGCGATATCAACCTGGTGATGCTGGGCGCCCCGCAGGTCCACGGTGCGCAAGGACAGACAGGATCCAACCGCGTCTCGCGCCTGACCGAGTCGCGATCTGGCTCCATCTGCATCCTGGCGCCGACCACCACACCATGGACGACGCCCTGTGGCCCGACCGAATGATCCGCTCCGACACCCGAAACACCACGACGAGTCGCCTTCGAGCCTGGCTCGGCCCAGCCCACTTCCCCGTATGGACGCCCGCGACCAACTACGCTCTGGCGCCTTCGGTCACCAGCGACTGGGAACAGTTCCGCGCCCTGACCGCTGCCGCTCAAGGCGACGACTCCCTGGCCGGAACCCGGCGCCTGCGCGCCGCTCTGGAGCTCGTCCAGGGGCCACCCTTCGCCGATGTCATCCGTCCGGATCGGTACGAGTGGGCAGCCCCGTACGCCGTGGAGATGACCGCAGCTATCGCACGGGTCACACGCCGACTGACACGCCGCTACCTGGACGGCGGTGACCTCCCCGGCGCCCGGTGGTCCGTCCAACGCGGTTTCAGGGCGCTGCCCGGCGGACCCCAGCGCCACCAGGCCGCGCTCGAAGCCGTCACCGAGTCCTACTCCGAGCACGACGGCCTCCAGGAGCTGGCCGATCAACTGACGCAGGACCTCGTCCCCATGACTCCTCCACAGGCGACCCTCCTCCCGGAGCTCTTCCATCTATCGCGGATCGGCTGATGGGAGCCGAGAGCAGTTGCCGCGCGCCTCCGGCCGGCGCCTGCACCCCCGGTGGCCCGCGGGCGGGAAGCCCGCCGACAACCCTGCCGTCTGCACCACTCGACGGCCCGCAGAGTGGCCGACGGAAGGACTGTCAGTGGTGAATGACAGGGTTGGACCTGACCAGTCCCGTCGCCTCACGGCGACGAGACGATTCGAGATACGGAGTTTTTCATGAACCGCAGCGACCTGGTAACCGCGCTCGCCGACCGCGCCGAGGTGACTCGCAAGGATGCCGACGCCGTGCTGGCCGCCTTCGCCGAGGTTACGGGCGAAATCGTCGCCAAGGGCGACGAGAAGGTCACCGTCCCTGGCTTCCTCACCTTCGAGCGCACCCACCGTGCCGCCCGCACCGCCCGCAACCCGCAGACGGGCGAGCCGCTCGACATCCCGGCCGGTTACAGCGTCAAGGTCTCGGCGGGTTCCAAGCTGAAGGAAGCCGCCAAGGGCGCCTGAGCCCCCTGGCCGCGGGCCGGGCGCCGACTGGACGGGGCGCCCGGCCGCTGCCGACGATGCATCACTGCTCGTCTGCGTCGCGGTCGGTCGGGGCCAGGCCAGCCGACTGCAGGTCTGCAACCAGCCGCTCCGCTTCGGTGGCGCCATTCTCGTCCTGCCCTGGGGGCAATGGCAGCGACTGTCCGGGAACTCCGGTGTCAGACAAGGCCAGTGTCTCCGTCGCGAGCCGTTCACGCGCGAGTGCGAATCCGAGGGCGTCCTCCTCGTCCTCGAACGCGTACTTGCTGACAACCTTCTCCAACTCGGCGAAGAGCCCAGCGCGTCGGGCCATCGTCGCGAAACGACGTTCCACACCGAGCAGTTCGCGAGCCATGAGGAACTGCTGCTCGTCGTCGCCGCAGACCTCACGCAGAACGTCGATCATCTCCGCACTGTTGACGAACGCGCTCTCCCGCGGTGGATCCGGGTACGGCTCGCCGGTGGCGGCCTGATAGATGCCGGGAAGCGAGTCCTCGATCTCGTGCTTCGCATAGACCCACTCGTGCCGGATGGCCCGCAGTTCCTCCATGGTGATCAAGGTCAGCTGGCGTACGTACTCGGGTCCGTTGGCCCGGATCCAGGTCTGAGCCTCCAGAAGGCGGCGCAGCCACTCCTCCCGTGCCTGCTGAAGGTAGGCACCGTGTACGAGGCGCCCCTTGAACAGGTGAAGCCGGCCGCTCATCCGCCGGAAGTCGCGTACATCCCGGTCGTCATCGACGTCCAGGGCGTTGCGCAGCTCCAGGAGCGGCAACATCCACTCCTTCTCCACGTCGTTGCTGATCATGGCCTGCATCGACTTGTCCTGCGAGACCAAGGTGCAGGTCCAGCAGCCGAACCTGCTGTCGCCGCACGACGGCGTCGTCGAGTCGACGACCAGCGGGCATTCCGCGTCCGGTGACGCCCCCTGGTACATCGTCAGCAGGTCCTTGTTGCTGTGGCCCCAGGGGTTCGAGTACTGCATGAGCAGCTGCCACACCTCGTCGCTGGTCAGGTCTTCGACCGGCGAGTACACCAGGGAGTTGGGCAGTGAGGCGTTGGGGCTGAGGCGGTCCCGCACCCGGCGCCGCTCGTGCCGTGCCATGGCCCGGGCCCGGGCCCCCGACTCGGCCTTGCGAGTGCCCAGGACCAGGATGGTCTCACCGTGCTCGGCGACCACCGCACGGATGAACGCATTCGAAGGTTTAATTTTCAATCGTTCCGTGCACCACCGGAATTTTGGCCTCGGGGCCGCGTAGCCCCGGCCGATCAGGCACACCCAGAACGAGTCCTCGACCGCCGGCGTCAGCCGGTGCGCCTCGATGGGCAGGCCCTGGTCTTCGGCTGCCCTGCGCATCGCGGCCAGTGAGGCATCCACCCAGGCTGCGACGACGGGGTTCTCCACGCCGGTGTCCGTGCTGATGACGTGGACGACCTTGGTGCGCTCGGCGGGCAGGCCGGCGAGCGCCATCCACACGAGCATCAGGCACAGCGTTGAATCCTTGCCGCCGCTGTAGCCGACGACCCAAGGTACGGAGTCAGCGCGGTACAGCTCACGGATCTCGTCGAGGATGCCGCGGAGCCACTGCCCCATGCTCCCTCCCGCGAACGGGACGGTGCGCGTGGGGGAGAGGCCCAGGAGTACAGGAGGACGCATACGCAAGCCTTCGTGTAGGAAGCCGGTCGAACCGGCTGCGGTGGCCCGTCCCGCCGGAAGCGAGGCCGGTTCGGACAGGGACGCGGACGGCGCGCCCCTGCCGCGGGAGGCGATCAGTGGTCGTCGCGGATGCTGCGCACGATGGCGGCGGCGGAGGCGCCGAGGGTCTCCAGACTGTCGGAGGCGGACACGCCGGTCAGGAAGGTGCGGCTCTCGTCGCGGAGGTTCGCCGAGACGTACAGGTGTCCGTCCTGGACTGCAAGGTTGTACCCGCCGCCGACGTCGTCCCGGTGCTCGATGCACGCGCCGTCGTGCCACTCCCAGGGCTCCGCCGACCAGCCATCGCCGAGCAGCCGGGCGGCGGCGCTCCCGATATCGCTGACGCTGAACCGCGCGGGATCCTGCACGAGGCCCGCTGCCGTGCGCAGCAAGGCGAGCACCGCAGCGGCACCGTGCGCACTCGTGATCTCGATAGACGGCGAGGAGATGTGGCCGTCGTCGCCCGCCCACAGCACCGCGTGGCCGCCGTTCCAGCGGATGTCGGCCACTCCGGGGCGGGAGCCATAGGTGACCGAGGCACCGCCGACCACCTCGGCAGCGAGGGCCGCGAATTCCCGGACCGTTGAGCGGGTCTGCACTGTGCGTGCTTCCAGTTCCGTCACCAGCTTCTTCCAAGCCGGAAGGATCTCCGTGCGGATGGCGTCGGCGACCGCTGCCGGGTCACCTATGGTTCCCGACACCTGCCCGTCGAAGTCCGTGCGCCTGCGCCACACCAGGTCGCCCCGGGATCGGATCTGCACGCGGACCTTGGTGCGCGAACGTATCGGCGAGGTGGTGGAGACAGCGAGTTCGATGCCGGGGCCGTCGAGGACGGCGAACGTCGAGGAGTCGCAGCCTGACGCGCTCCAGCCGGACCCCAGCAAATGGGCGAGCTGGACGGCGTACTGGAGTGCGTAGCGAGCAACGGGCATGGAGGGCTCCTGAAGAAGAGAAGAGAGGTGGTGGGGTGCGGGCACGGGTCAGTTTTGGAACGGGTGCCAGTGGGCCGCCGCTCGGTGCGGGAAGACGGCGGCCACGATCGCGGGCCAGTCCGTACCGCGGTGCTCACGGGGTGATGCCGGGCGGGCCGTCCAGTCCTGCGCGCCGGTGTCGTCGGCGAGAAACGCCTCACGTAGGCACTCGCCGCACAGGCCGGCGACCGGGGAGGGGTACTGCTGGTCGTCCTCGGCGGGGCGGTCGGGGTGCAGCAGCGCGTGGCGGGACGCCGCTTCGAACAGCATCCGGGGCCAGTCGACGGCCCCGGATGAGCGTTCGAGGATCGCCGCCGCTCCGTCGCGCATGTCGTAGTAGGCGCTGGTGGGCATGGACTCGTACTGACGGGTCCGGCCGTTCCAGCGCTGGTTGCCGAGGACGTCCTGGGTCAGAACGCGCACGACCGCTTCGCGGTTGGGCATGGGTGACTTTCTGGTGCGGTCCGGTCAGTAGCAGAGCGCGGCGCCGTCGAACCAGGCATGGTCTGGCACCCGCGCGCCGGGGAGGACACCCGAGATGACGGGGCAGGGGGCGAAGGGGACCTCGGCCAGGCGGACTTCGGAGGCGAGCGGCTTCAGTGCCGTGAGCATGTTCAGGAAGTCCTGGCCGATCAGCGGGTTCGGACTGGGGAGGTTCATCAGGAGACCGGGGTGCGAGGCGTAGCCGAGCCGCTGGTAGAAGGGCTCCAGCGACGGGCCGTGGATGAGCATCGATAGTCCCCAGCCAGCTTCCCGGTAGCGCCGTTCGGCGCGGCGGATCAGGGCCTTTCCGATGCCTCGCCCGCGGTACTTCGCGTCGACGGCCACCCCCTGGATCATGGTCACGCGATGCACGAGGGCCAGGGTCAGCGGGGATCCTCGGAGTCCCGGGTGCTCCACGAGCCAGTCCGGGGGCCCGGCCAGCAGTGCGCCGACCGGCTTTCCGCGCTGGTCCTCGGCGATGAGGCAGAGGTTGAGGTTGTGGGAGAGCGGCGGTTCGGGAGCCAATCCGAGCATGAGCCGGGCCGAGTGGAAGGGCGAGGGATGATCAGGGTCCGCGTGTCGGATCAGGCTCATGAAGGCCTCACGGTCGCGGTGTCCGGCGTCGCGGACGCGGAACGGGGGGCGGGGGCGTCGAGAAGACATACGGGTGGTCCTGAGATGAGGAAGGAGAACGGGCGCCGAGCGCCCTGAAGCGGAAACTCGGCGAGCGCCGCATCCGTTGCTCTAACTATACCTAAGTAAAAGCAATTAAGCAATATGCCTAAGAGTTGTCGGTCGTCCACCGGTCACCGGTCCGGACGTGGCCGGCGCGCACCCACTTAGCTACGCGGTCGGTGAACTCCGCTCGCGCGAACCCTCGCCCGTCGCGGACGACGAAACCCTCGTCCAATTCGGTGTCTGTCCGGCTCTCGAAAGCTCCAGGCAGAAGGCGGGCATCTGCGGGGCGGGGGCCCCGGGCGAGCACGGGCGCGGTCGGCAGCCCGAGCATTTCTGCCCAGGCCGCCGTCTCGTCCCACGACAGGCAGTCCTCACCCTCCCAGACGGAGAACACCATGAACGGCGGCAGATCCCGCTCGTAGGCGATGGAGTGCGAGACGGTCAGGTCCTCACCGCACACACGGACGCCCGGCGGGATCGATGGGCACACGGCGCCGGCGAAGGCCCGCATGCGGCTCTGCCACGGCCTGCTGCGCCCTGAGGGGGACCGTCCGTACATTCCGCCCGCGTGGAGAGTCGTGTTGGCCCCGTCCATCTTCATCGTGGTGACGAGTTCGCGGCCCGGCTCGGGAACGAACCGGGGCCAGACGCACCAGACGTCGTCGGCGGTGGCCCCCGGAGAGCCCGGCAGGTGCGGGGTATGGGGGTAGCGCGGCAGCGGTTCAGTCACGGTAGAGCTCCACGGGCGCCGAAGAACCGGGGATCTCGGGGCCGCCCTGTTCGCGGGCGAGGGAGTGCAGCAGTGCGCGGTGGAAGTCGGTGAGATCGCCGGTTCGCCACAGTCCGGCCATGCGGCCTGCGCCGAGCACGACGACTGGCCCGCGGAGGGGCTGCGGCAGTACCTGACGGGTCGCCCGGTGGACCAAGGTGGTGGCCAGTTCGTTGACCGGCAGAGTGGCGCCGGGATCGGCGGCGTCCTGCCGGGAGATCACGCACAGGGCCGTCTCACCGTCGGCTGCCGCGAACCGGACGAAGCGCGGGTCGCCGCCCAGTTCGTCGCGCAGTACGGCTTCCTTCAGCGGCCAGGGGCCGGGCACGTGTGTTTTGGTGGTGACGGAGTCGGTGTCGATGCGGACTCCGGAGCGAGTGGGTGTTACGGGTGGATCTCCTTGGGCGAAGGGCGGTGCTGGGTATCGGTGTTCGTGGGTGACCAGGTGTCCCGGGTCACCCGGCCGCGCGGTGTGAGTGACCACATCTCGTCGGGCTCCTCGCCGTGCTTCGGGACGGCCTGCGATGCCGTGCGCTTCCAGACGAGCAGACAGGCAGTGGAGTCGGCGTCCGGGAAGTCAGCCGTCGGCTTCGCCGACGGCGGCACGGTGTGGTTCACGCCGTCGTAGTAGGTCGGGCCGTGCCGGTGAGCCGCGCGCCGTTTGAGGGCCCATTCGGGAATGGCCTGGTTCGGGGCGAACTCCAGCGGGCCGCTTTCGGCCGGCCGCAGCCGGCGCGATGGGATGAAGGCGAAATAGACAGTCAAGGGCCTGGAATCTCGTGCGCGGCGTAGTGCCATGGGTTGGAAGAAGCCAATCTGGCGACGCGGCGGTCGGATCGACGGCCTCGCCAACCAGCAGCTGTAATCACAACCTACTCTATGCAATCCGATTAAGCAATTCACTTCTCGGTGTCCCCGGCCTTCGCAGCCTGGCATGATCGACACCATGGATGGTCTCGTGATCGCGGCATGTGACGGTGCGTCCAAGGGCAACCCCGGTCCGGCCGCCTGGGCGTGGGTCGTGGCGGACGCTGATGGGTCCCCGGTGCGCTGGGAAGCGGGGCCACTGGGCATCGGCACCAACAACGTGGCCGAACTGACCGCCCTGCAGAAGCTGCTGGAGTCGACACCGGCCAAGGCGGCGCTCCAGGTGCGCATGGACTCTCAGTACGCGATGAAAGCCGTCACTGTCTGGCTGCCCGGATGGAAGCGAAACGGCTGGAAGACCGCCAGCGGGAAGCCGGTGGCCAACAGGGACCTTGTCGAAAGCATCGACCGCGAACTCCAAGGCCGGCAGGTCGAATTCGTCTACGTCCCCGCGCATCAGGTCGGCGGAGATCCGCTGAACGCCATCGCGGACCATGCGGCGAGCCGGGCCGCGGTTACCCAGGAGGCAGCCGGAACGGTCCACGGGGCGAAGACGGTTCCCGCAGCGCCCCCAGCCGCGCCAGCAGCAGGCCGTGCTGGGAAAGCCACGAGCTCACGGGCGGCCAGCAGCAGAAAGGCCGGGCGAGGATCCCGGACCATCGCCGCGAAGTTCAACGGCAAGTGCCAGTGCGGCCGCGCCTATGCGGCGGGGAGTCAGATCGCCAAGACGGCCCGCGGTTGGGGGCACCCGGAGTGCGCGACCACCTGAGGGGCCCCGCACTCCTGCGCTTCCTCAGAACAGGCCCACCTGGCCCGCCTCCGCCAGCTCCTCGCTCCGGGTCCGGGACGCCGGCGAGGTGCCTGCGGGCGCGGGTGGTTCGAGCGCCCGGCGACTGCGCAACTCATCCGCGTTCGCCCGGCGAACCATGACCTCGTGCTCAGCGAGCCCGTCGAGGGCCCCCACCGAGTATCCGACGGTGGGCTTCTCCAGATGCGCTTGAAACCGGGCCAGCAACGCCACTCGGTCCGGGCCGTACGCGGCAAGGACGGCGACGACGACTCCGGACGGATGGCGGGTGTCGCGCAGGGTGAAGCCGTCCGGCTGTTGCGCTGCGGGCAGACCCTCCACCTCGTACTGCGACAGCCGTTCGGCACCGAGGCCGGTCAGCGCCTGAGCGACGGTGTGACTCCGGGTGGGACGCACTGCCGCCGTCGCCGGTTGGACCGGCGGCCTGCGGGAGGCCGTCCGGTCGTCGCCGTATGCACCGCCGCCCCCGGGTGACCGGTCCGTGCCGGGCTCACCGGTCTCGACTCCTTGTGGCATGGGCTGTCTCCTCGTGCTGTCAGAGGTTGGCCGGCAGGGGCGGGCCGCCCCTGCCAGCAATGAATCGTGGTGCGGACGTGGCGCTCAGGGGGCGTCGTCAGGGGCACCGCTGGTCTTGGAGCCGGGGCAGCCTTCGTGGTCTTCAGTGCAGGCATGCACGCCCAGGATCGTGACGCCGCCCTCTGCCGTGGCCAGGAGCGCCATGGCCTTTGCCAGGGCTACCCTGGCCGATCTCTGGTGGGTGCCGCCGAACTGCAGATCGTCTCCGTGCGCCGCGATCGTGTCGAGAAGCTCTTCGCGCATGGCGTCGATCTGCTCACGGGATTGTCGGCTCTGCTCCTCGATGGCCAGAGGAAGCACAGGAAGTCGGCAAGGCGGGAGCGAAACAGTGGTCCGGGCAGAAGCGGGCGTACCGCTTCGTCCGAATCCGTCGAGTCACGCACCCGGACCACCCGGCCGAACACGCCGATCGCGTCACGCGGCATGTTCTGCCTCGCCTTCGCTTTCCTCGGTGACCTGGGTGTCCAGGACCTCAAGCAGCTCGGCGAACCGGGAGTAATCGACGGTGTCCGAGGTGCATGCGTTGTCGAGAATGGCCGGATCGAGGTCCCGGATGTGCCGCTCGATCTGGGTGCGGCTCGGCACGCGGCTCCCGGGCACCTGGAGGGTGAGCCGAACGTCGTGCAGAGTCACCCGCACGGCCTTCACCTGGACGGTAACGGTGTGGTGGGTCATGTGTGGCTTTCTTGAGAGTGGGGCACCGCAGTTCGGTGCCCCTGATCAGGCGGCGCGCGCCGGTTCGGGCCGCAGCACCGGGGTGAAGCGGGCGTACGGGGCGAAGTCGCTGGCGGTGACGCTGGTCTCGTAGATCGTGGAGCCGACGGCCTCCACCGTGGCGACACCCTTGCGCAGACAGGAGTAGATGCCCTTGAGGAGCGACGTAGCCGATTCGCGGGGCTGGAATGCCCAGTCCGACTCCGGCCAGCGCGTTTCCACCTCGTATGTGGCAGCCATCTGGGGAATCGGGGGCATGAGCCCGCTGCTGGTGAGCGTGACCGGCTGCGGCCGGGCCGCGAACCGGGTTCCGTCGAGCGTCCCCCCGCAGCTGTACCAGCCGTTGCCGCTCAGCGCGGCACGGGCCGACGTCATCAGCTGTCCCCAGTGCTGCCGCCGGGTGTTGAACCACTCTCCGCCCGTGGGAAGCCGCTCAAGTCCTTCGACGACAGGGCGGACCTCAACAATGTCGGGATCGTCGGGAACGGCGTAGAGCCGCACGCCCGTCGCGGGCTGGGGGCCCTTCAGTACCTGGATGTCGGCCTGGAGAAGAGCGTGAGTCATGCGGTCGACCGTCTCGGTCATCGCGCGAGGGAGGAAGCGCCACCCGATCCCGTCGGGCCCGCACTGCACCGTGAGGATGTGGCCGCTCGCCGTTCCCGAGCACCCGCCGCGTCCCGCGCCGTGCAGATGGAGGCGGAGGGTGTCGAGGACTGTCTCCGCCGCCATGGGACGGCCGCCCCGGAAGGCGCCGTGCTCCTTGCTGAACGGCTGCGCCTCGTATGCCTCAAAGAGGTTGGGCGGCAGTCCTTCGAGGTCGCCGGCCGGTGTCACGGTCAGCGGCACGGAGGGTCGGAGGGGGCGGGAGGGCGTGTAGAGGGCGGACGGAACGCGGACATGCATGAAGATTCTCCGGGAGAGTGTGGCGGGGCGGCGGGAGCGGCGGTCCGCCGCGGGTCTGTCTCCGTCCGGCCGAGCTCCGTTAAAGGCGCGTCGGCTCAACGGGCGGGAGGGGAGCGGTATTTCGCCGCTACGCACTAACCTACAGAAGTAATTGCAATTAAGCAATATCAATGCCGGTGGTTTGACTGACCCGGCACGATCACCCCTGCCTCCCCCGGCCGGCAGTCGGGCAAGTCGGCAGGGAGATACGCGCGCAGGATCCGGCCTCGTCGAACGAACCACCTCCCGGTCGCGGTCACCGACCACCGGTGGGCCTCATCGGCAACTGGCATCTCGGCACACGCCTGGTGGCGCTGTGCCAGCCCCCACGGCCCCAGCGGGCCGGGAGCGCCGAGCAGCAGCCCGTCATCCTCGCCCTCGCACCACAGGTAGGTCACGCCTCCAGCGAGAACCCAGTCACCCGGGCGCAGGATCGTGCCGGGCAGCGCACTGCTGTACGGAACCGGGCCGGGCGCGAAGAAGGGCGCTCCGGCTTCGGCGAGCGATTGCCGCGAGCGGTAAGCGGTGCGTACCTCCTCGTCCGAACCGAAGAGCCGGCCGCGCTCGTCGGCCCAGGCACCGTCGCCATCGCGGGTGTACGTCGCGGAACGCAGGGTGAACCGGTCGCCGGTCTCAAGACTGCGTGGCATCGGGGGAAGGAGCAGGGAGTTGGACATGGTTCCTCCAGGGTGAGTCGGCCGCGAAGGGCGTGCGGTGCCGCGGGTTCGTCGCAGAAGCCGGGAAGGCGCAGGCGGCGGCCGTCGAGGTGACGGCCGCCGCGGTGCACCGACGGTGGGTGGTGTTCGGGTCAGGCGGGCAGCGCGGTGCCATACGGGCGCAGCAGCCTCGGGCCGAAGACGTCCAGGAGGTCCCACTGCTCCGGGTGTGCAGAGTCAGAGAGGAGCATGCACACGGGCTGTTCGGCATCGTTGCCGAAGAACGGGTGCCCGTATAGGTGGAACTGCTCGGGATAGTTGTCGAGGACCAGACCTGCGGCGCGCATCGGCTGCAGGAGGTTCGTCAGGTCGTCGCGGGTCCGCGGAAGTCCTGCGGCCTGCCAGACGTGGATGAGCTCGCGGTGGCGGTCCGCGTCGAGCTCCGGAAGAGGGTCGTGGAAGTGGTGAAGGATGCTGCCGTCGGCGGCGCGGATGCTGTGTAGTTCCAGGTCTCGGCCGGTCTCGGCGTCGTAGCTGTCGTTGATGTGGAAGACCAGGTAGGCGGCGTCGGGGATCTGGGCCCGCAGCGTGTCGGCGATCAGGAGCGCGAGGCCCTGCGCGTCATGCTGCTGGTCCTCCTGGGTCCGGCGCCAGGTGATGGGGTCTGCGTAGTGAACGGGCGCACCGTCCAGGGCGTCCCGCAGCCCGCGCACGGCGCGGACCGCCCGCCCTTGGAGAAGGGCGTAGACGACGGGCGCGGCATCACGGTGGGCGTCGAGATCGGCGTTCTCGTCAAGGAGCGCCAGGGCGGCCCTGATGTCGTCGGCGAGGTGGCTCGGAGGGCTCGTCGTCATGGTGGTGGAGATCCGTTCGTGCGGTGGCGGGGGAAAAGCCGAGAGGGGCGTGGACGTTGAGGGTCAAGGGCGGGGAGCCGGCAGCTGCTCCAGGCGCGCGGAATCGGCACGCGCGTGCTGGGCTGTGTAGCCGGAGTCGCAGTGCGAGTAGCAGTACGCCCCGGCCGGCGCACCGCACCCTTCGCAGCTGTCGTCGAAATCGGAGGGGAGGAAGGGGCGCGGCGGTGTTCCCGCTCGGTCAGGGTGGGTCACTGCTGTGGTCCGTTCATGCGGGGTGGGGCGGCCATGTCGGCGAGGACGTGCGCGGCGAGCCGATGTTCGAACAGCGCTACGACGAGCAGCAGTTGTGTGGTGCTGGCTGCGTAGTCGCGGAAGTGCGTGCTGGTGAGGGCCCTCACGTAGCCCGGCCAGATGCGGTAAGGCCTGCGATCCGGGAGGACTTGGAGATGGTCGGGAAGTGCCTCGCCGTCGGGGCGTACCCAAATCTGGCTGCTGGGCGATTCCATCTCCTCCTTGGTCCAGCTGCGGTTCTCCAGATAGCTCTCCACCTGGGAGGGCGTCAGTTGGTCGACGGCTGTGCTGTCGAGGAATACGTACTGCTGCAAGAGCAAGGGTGCCTCCGGAGGGTGTGAGGTGTGGTGAGGGGAACGGCGTGGGGGATCAGGCCTTGGTGATGCGGCGTCGGGTGCTCCCCATGCACCCTGCGTGTCGGCAGAAGCGGCTCGCGTCCGCTTTCGAGGCCCAGCTCAACGACGACTTCGCCAGTCGTCGAGCGAGGCCGCATCCGGCCCAGGGGTCGGGGCCGCTGCGGTAGACGACGGCCCGGTGGAGCTTGCCGCCGGGGGCCGCCTGTGCCTCGCCGACCACCGGGCCGGTGCCGTCCAAGAGGTACGCGGAACTCACTCGTCGTCCTCTTTGGCCGTGCGCCGCCAGGCGCGCTCTTCCCACCGCTTGATCACCCGGCGGGTCTTGCGGCGGCTGTTGCGGCGCTTCTGGCCCCGCCTGCTAGCGCCCTGGACGTGGGGAAATTCGTCGCGCTCATGGCTGAGGCGCCTGTAATTGAGGATTGCCAACGAATGATCTTTCGGTTCGTGCGGTCTCGCACCCTGCGGTCTCTGGGGCGGCGGCCATCGGTCCCACGGGATCGGCGAAGGCGTGGCCCGTGCCGATCCCGACTTCTGATCTCAACTTACATGAATCAAAGTAATTAAGCAACTATATTTTGCTGGAGAGGGCCTTTCGCCGGGATCACACCGGCCCTCACTTCAAAAAATCAGAGCACCGAGTGTCACACGGGCACGGCCCTTCACACCTCTATAGGCGATACCCGCTCTCTCCCCGGACGAAGGAGACTCAATGCCTGACAACTTCACGGCTCCGCCCCGACGCGACGACCCGTTCGGCTTCCCGGACTGGCCGCCGGGGCCCTCCACCCTGGCGGCATGGCGACAGTGGGCCACCCGCGAGCCGTACGACACGGCCCGGCAAGAAATCTCCGACACCGGCCTGCTCATCCCCGAACCTTCCGGGCCCCAGGCTCATGCCGAGGCCCGCGTCCTGACCGCGCTCATCTGCGAGTACGGCATGCACCGCCCCGAGTTGACCGACGGCCCGTATGGGATCACCAGCATCACGCCCCGCACCGAAGAGCTGACCATCCACGTCGCCGACAGCGAACTTGAACGCTGGGCCCGTGCCCTCGCAGCCGCGGGGATCGACATCCGCGCGGAGGCAGCCGTCCAAGACGCCGGCGCGACGCCTACCGGAGTTGCGCTCGCCATCGACGGTGCGCGCATCATCCTCGCTCCCGCCACGCCCTCAGCGTGGTATGACGCCTCCGCCAGCGCAGTGCAGCGTGCGGCCCTGCTCGACAGCCCCGATCACCCCACCCCCGAGGACGAGCTGGCGACGGTGCTATCTGCCACGCTCCGGCGCATCGGCCTGCTCTGGGACGTGGCCCACAGGCACTCCAGCGTGCACCTGATGCTCACCGAGCACGCGGGCAAGACCTACCTTCTCGACGCCTCAGCAGGACGGCAGATGCTGAGCGTCATCCCCCTGTGGCAGGCGCTCTCGATGCCCTTGCAGTTGTGGCCGGCCGGCCGCGCCCCGCGCAGTGCGGACGCGGGAGCAGCCGTAATCGACGCCGTGAACGTCTTCCGGCCCGAGCCGACCGCCACCGACCCGGCAGAGTCCTTGTGTCATCTGGTGGATCTGGAGGCCACCGCGGTCACCCGACGAGCGGCGACACACGCGCTCCAGATCGCTCAGGCCGTCCTCGATACTCCGGCCCACACTTCGATCTGGGACGCCGGGGGCTGGATCGGCACCTGCCGTCGCTCAACGGCGCGCGGCGAATATTCCACCCATGAGGACCGCTTGGTGCCACCCGGAACAGAGTGGCTGCTCGATGCTTCCGGCGTCGACCTCCTCGAACTCGGGACCCTGGCGCTGTGTGCCCAGTTGTCCCAGAGGGAGGTGGACGACCTCCGGGGCTTGGAAAAGTATCAACTCCCGCTGTGGTGGGGAGTGGACACGCTGATCGAACTGCTGAACTGGGCACTGGCTGCGGCGACCAGCCCGCTCCCCGCAGATGCCAAAGAACACCCCACCCCCCACCGCACGCCCCAGAGGGCGGCAGAGGCAGCCGCATCACACATGCTCGCTGCGCACGCAGCCATCGAAGACATCGGTGCGGCTGAGCTCCAGCGCGAAGACGACACGTGGCGCCTCTCGAAGCCTGATGCCATCCCCACCAAGAGCGTTCCGACGATCGCGGACCTGATCCTGGCCGCCCACGCGCATGACGCGTTGGACTTCCGCGGGCTCGTCGAAGCACTGACCTACTTCAGCCACAGGGTCAACTCCACAGCTGGCCTCGCCGACGGACACCGCAGCCTCGAAGGAGACGGGGACTTCCCCAACAGCTACACCGGACACATCAGCACCTGGTACGGCCAGCCCTGCACTCTCGTCGGCGAAGAGGCCAACCACGCCGCAGTGGGCAGTGCCGCCTACCGCCGGCATTTGGCGGCCCACCGCGCGGTCTTCGACCCCTTCGTCGAGTGCTACCTGGCCGCAGCCGACCAGCTGCCGGGCGAGCACGATGTGGCCGAACGCCACCGCGCCGGAGCCCAAGCCCTTCGAACAGCAGATCTCGTTGCGCTGCGCGATCTCGATCCGCGGCGGCAGCCTGGCGACAGCGACGAGTTCCTGAACATCGTGGCGACCATCCCACTGGAGGTGCACGAGGTCGAGTCCTGGGTCGACGACGTCTTCGGAGACGACGCCTGACCCACGCCGTGCCGGGGCGCTCAGGAAGGCGACCCGCGGCAGCCACTCGCAACAACGGCCGCTTTCTCCCCTTCCTGCCGCTTGACCCGCACGAGCTCGACGCGTGGTTCGACATGGCGTACCTCAGAGGAGAGGCCTCCGCCTGAGCCCGGGGGCGAAGCGGGTGAACCCCGTTCCGCCCCCGGCCCTCCGCCTCGCACACCCGCCCGACGCTCCTTGGACCCGGTGAAGACCGGGTGACCACCCGTTGGCGAGCCTGGCGAAAGCCCTGCCCGCGAAGCCACTGCCTGGCAAAATGAGTAGCTGGGGAGGACTGCATCGGCAACGGTGCTGAGTGAGGAGCAGTGCGTGGGGGCGGAAACGATCAATGGCAGATTTTTACTGCTCCCGAACACTCCTCGGACTGGCGGCTTGTCCGAAGTCCGCAAGGCCGTGGACACGACCAGCGAAGAGGGCGACTACGCAGCCATCAAGCTCCTCAGACAGCGCGACGATGAAGTCACCCAGATCTTCCTTGAACGGGAGACCGCGGCACTCAGGGCCCTCGACCACCCCCACATTGTGCGGATGCTCGATTCCGGCTGGGATGCGGAGCAGGACCGGTACTTCATCGCCCTCGAATGGATCGACGGGAGCCTCAAGGGCGAAATGGCCGAGGGCCGGCCGGTCGCCTGGGCATCCTTTTTCTCCCGCATCGGCAAACCGCTCGCTTCGGCTCTCGCCTACGCGCACGAGCACCAGATCGAGCACCGGGACCTGAAGCCGGGCAACGTCCTGATCGCCGACGACGGCACGGTGAAACTCGCCGACTTCGGCATCGCCAAGATTCTCTCCAAGGCCGTTGTCAGCGACCACACCGTGGCCGGGTACCGCTCCAACCTCTACGCGCCACCGGAACAGGGCGATGCGATCCCCTACGTACGGGACGTATACAGCTTCGCAGTCCTGGCGATCCAGGCACTGTCGGGCGGTAAGGCGGCCGACTACCCCGACCTCGCCCCGATCCTGGACGAGTTGGAGCTTGAGACCGAGGTCCGCAACATCCTCCGGTCCTGCATCGACTACGACCCGAAGCTGCGCCCCGCGAACGCGGCCGTACTCGAGTACCAGCTCCTGGAGGCCGAGCAAGTCTGCAGCAGCCGGCAGGCCCGGCGCCGGAACTTCGTGTGGCTGAAGATGACCCGGCGGGCCGCCGAATCCCTCGGCGACGTCTCACAGGACAGCAGCGACATCGACTGGGACCAGGCTCGGTCGGCCGTCCTGGCGGACCTATCCGGCCCGGTCCATGCCGACTACGGCTACAACCAGCAGACCGGCGAGGTCGACAGCGCAACCCTTCGCATCTTCGGGCGCTCCCGCTTCCTGCGTCTGGTCTCCGACGAACACAACCCTGACCGCTGCGTGATCATCTCAGCCGAGGACCGCCCGGAGGAGTGGATGGCCAAACGGCGTGAGCGCTCCGTGCCCGTCGGGCCGGTCCTGACCTGGACCTTCGATGACCCCGGTGAGGACCCCGCCTACGACGGGCTCACCCTCCTGTTGCAGCGCCTCGACACGCATCTCGACCAGCGGGAGAAAGCAGCTCAGGACCGCCAGACCCACAACCTCGGAGACCTCTTCAACGGTTGGCGGCGCCTGCTCGAAGCACGCGAGGAACTCGCCGCCGGCGGACGCCAGCCCCAGGAATACGACCGCGTCGACGGTCACGGCCGCACCCGCGTCTTCCACCTGGCCACCCCGACTGCCACTTCACTGATCGGCGAAGAATGGTCGGTGGCCGCCTACCCCTACAGTCGGCCCGTCGACCGTGGGGAAGTGACCGCCCAGACCGAAGACACCCTGGTCGTCCGCTTCGCCCGCCCAGATGCCGCCCTGCCCGGCCGCGGCGTACTGCTCCCCTTCCTCGGGCCCAGCCAGAGCGCCATCAATCGCCAGCGCGACGCCCTGACCAACGTCGCGGCCGGCCAGAGCGTCAACCCGGCTCTGCGGCAGATCATCGATAACCCGGCCAGCATCACCCACCGGCCGCCCACCGACGTCACCACCTGGTTCCGTGCCGACCTCGACAAGAGCAAGCGCGACGTCGTCGCCCATGCCCTGGGGACCCAGGACCTGCTGCTGGTCGAAGGACCGCCGGGCACCGGCAAGACCACCGTCATCGCCGAGATCGTCGAGCAGACCCTCAAACGCGACCCCCACGCCCGCATCCTCATCGTCAGCCAGACCCACATCGCGATCGACAACGCCCTGAAGAAGATCGAGGACGCAGGCATCACCGGCCTCGTCCGCTTGGGCCGCCCGGATGACCCACGCGTTGCCGAGAGCGCCCAGCCCCTCCTCCTCGACCGGCAGGTCAAACGCTGGACCCAGGGCGTACGCACCCGCGCAGAGAAGTACCTCGACGCCGTCGCCGCGGACAACGGGATCGAAGCCCGGCACCTGAAAGCAGCCCTCCTCCTCGAGGAGATCGCCGCTGTCGCCGGCGACCTCGAGCACGTGAGCCGCAAGCTCGACGCCCTCGCCAGCCAACCAGCCCCGGACCGCACCACCTCGGCCCGGGAACTGGGCGAGGAAGTCGTGACCATCCGCGCCCGCCGAGACCAACTCCACGACCAGCGTGCCGAGCTGTTCGCCGATGCGCAACGCATGATTGCCGGGGAACTCACCCTGCGTGAGGACCTCAGCACGGCCGACGCCCGCGATGCAGTCGAAGCTCTCCTGGGACCCGCCGGCCAGGGCCGCGAGCTCATGCGGCTGTTGCGCCTGCAGGGCGAGTGGCTCCAGCGCATCGGCACCGACCAGAACCTGATCACGGCGTTCCTGCGGACCCGCCAGGTCATCGGTGGTACAGCCCTGGGATTCCTCGGCCACCCCGCCGCCCGCGACCTCGAGTTCGATGTGTGCATCTTCGACGAGGCGTCCAAGGCGACCGCCACCGAAGGCCTCGTACCCCTGGCCAAGGCCAAGCGGTGGGTACTCGTGGGCGACACCAACCAGCTTCCGCCGATCGACGAAGATCTCCTCCGTGACGAGCAGATCATGTGCGACCACCAGCTCATCCCCGACCTGGTGACGACGACCCTGTTCCAGTACCTCGCCAACAACACCGACTTCCCCGTCAAGCACCTGCTGCGCGAGCAGTACCGCATGACACCGGCCATCGGAAACCTGATCTCCACATGCTTCTACGACGAGAAGCTGCTTTCCCCCAACCACCACAGCCTGCCGGGCTACGACCAGATCAACAGACCCGTCCTGTGGCTCGACACCAGCGAGCTGCCCGGACGGCGTGAGTCGGAGCGCACCGCGGCCGAGACCAGCATTTCCAACCTGCTGGAGTCCAAGCTGGCCGCCAGACGCCTGGAAGTCATCGACCAGGCCATCGACAAGCAGATCATCAAGATCCCCGACGGCCGCCCGTTCGAAGTCCTCGTCATCGCCCCGTACGGACGACAGGTTGAGGAACTCAGCCGCCGTCTGGCCTCCCTCCGGCTCAAGCACATCACCCCCGAGGTCCTGTCCGTCGACGCCGTCCAAGGCCGCGAATGCGACCTGGCAGTCTTCTCGGTCACCCGGAGCAATGCCCGCTCCCAGTTCGGATTCCTCGGCCAGCCGTACTGGCGCCGCATCAACGTCGCCCTGTCCCGCGCCCGCTATGGCCTCATCGTCGTCGGAGACGCCGCCTTCTGCCGCAGCAAACCCGGCGCCCTGCGCGACGTCCTCGACTACATGAGCTCCCACCCTGAGGACTGCGAGATCCGCAATGCCTACCTTTAGCCCCGACAGCCTCCTCGCGGTCCGCTTCCACAACGCCCGCCCCGGCCTCGAACTCGCCGCGATCATCGACGCTGCACTTCCGGTCGCACTGATCACCGCAGACGTCCTGGCCCAGGACCGCAAGCGCCTGGCGCTGCTCGACGAGTTCGTCCTGCGCTTCGTCAACAACAAGGTCCCCAGCGAAACCGCCATCGCGGGGATGCTCGGCCTCTCCGAACGCATGGTCAGCCAGACCGTCGCCGACCACTTCAGCGCGGACAACCTCACCTACGCCCTCCCAGCCCCCAGCCAGCCCGGCATCCGCACACTGCGACTGACCGCCCGCGGCGAACAGACGGCCCGCGAGATGGCCGCCATCACCCCCGTACGAGTCGACCAGCCCGTCGTCTACGACCAGCTCCTGGGCAAGGTGCGCCCCTACGACCGGCACACCATCATTCCCCACGGGCAGGCCGAGGAAGCCGGGATGCTGATACTGCCCGCCGTCCACGGAGCGCTGGTGGAGATCGGCGACATCAGCGCCGGCGACATCAACGCCTTGCTGCGCGAACGCGGCAACACCGACCGCGAAGTCCTCCAGGTCCGAGGCGTCACCCAGGCCAAGGCCCGGCGCGTCATGCCGGCCAAGCTCCTCGTGTACGCCGACCCGGACCGCACCGACATCCAACTCGGCGTCGTTGTCGACGGGGAACTCAGCCACCATCACGAGATCACCCTGATCAGCCTCGGCGGGGCCGCCTCCCTCGGCATCACCGTTGAGCCGGCCGCCGAGCGCCCGGCCCTGGAACCCGAACTGGAAAAGGCCCGAGTCGCCCTGCCGGAAGTCATCCAGCAGCGAGCCGAGCAGGCGGCACTGCAACTCGGCTCCGCACCACCCGCGCCGACAGCCCCCGCAGAGCCCGGCCCGCAGTACGACGAGATCCGGGCCATCGGCGTCTTCGAACATCCCGAATTGCTCGACGACGCTCTCACCCAAGCCCGTCGCAGGCTCCTGATCATCTCACCGTGGATCAAGAATGCGATCGTCACCACGGAGTTCCTCAGCAAACTGGAAAGCCGCCTCACCCGCGGGGTTCGCGTCCACATCGCCTACGGCTACGACGACAGCGATGCCAAGACGGACCAAGGCGCGGTCCGGAAACTGACCAACCTCGCCGCCCGGTACCCCGCCAAGTTCACGTTCAGCCGGCTCAAGAGCACCCACGCCAAGGTCCTCGTCTACGACGACGTCTGGGTCACCACCAGCTTCAACTGGCTCAGCTTCCAGGGAGACCGTGACCGCACCTACCGCATGGAGGAAGGAAGCCTCGTACGCAACCGGCAAATCACCGACACCCAGCACGCCCGATACATCGAGCTGATCGACCAACAAAGCTGGTAGAATCCTGTCCGACGCCGGGATGTCAGCGGCCACAGCTACGGTCAGCGGCATGACCTCGATACCTTCGGCCACCCCCACCGGCTGGCTGCTGCGCGTCTCCGCCACTTCGGCCCCCGCAGACCCCGAGAACTTCGAACAACAGCGGCAACTTCTGCGGTCCGTAGCCGGGTTCGACCCCAACACCCGCATCTGGACGGCGTACATCGGCCAGCTGGACATCCGAGCGCTGGACGTCCTCCAGCAGCTGTACGACGCAGCCCGCCGCTTCAGCACTGAGATCCATCTCGAACCCGTCGCTGCTCCGCCGGGGTGGGAAGGACCCACCTTCACCGACGAGGGCGACGTAGCCGCTCTCCTTGTCGCGCGGGCCGATCAGGGGCGCCCTCACCGTCGTTCTCCACGCGAACTGACGCCCGCGCCTGCTCGGGTGGGCCCCCAAGCGGTGTGCCCCGGCGGAACGGTAGAGGTTTTCTGGCCTCTCGGGAGGCCAGAAGTATTGCGAGGCGATCTCGCTTCCTGCCGCGGGAAATATAGCCGTACCGCTGATGACCTGCTGGTGCATAGGGTTGGAACTGCAGTCGCAGGCCGAAATGGGGAGAGGCGGCACCAGGTGGAGCTGGAAGAGAACTGGGGCGAACATGCGGCGTGCCGGGCGACCGACCCGGAGGAGCTGTTCGCCGAAGGCGTGGCACAGACCAAGGCCAAAGGGGTCTGCTTCGGCTGCCCCGTGCGTACCGAATGTCTGGCACACGCCCTCGACCAGCGCATCGAACATGGCGTCTTGGGTGGCATGACCGAACGCGAGCGCCGCGCACTGCTGCGCCGGCGTTCCACCGTGACCTCCTGGCGGCGGCTCTTGGACACCGCACGCCAGGAGCACCAAGATCAGGCCCTCGCCGAACTGGGTCGGAAGCGCGGGGCGCCAGCGGACCTCGGCCAGCCGACGCCCATAGCCCTCCGGCCTTCAATGTCCGTTATCGACCCGGCCGCCTGAACGGCAGGACGACCGGGCTCGTTGGAGAACCCAGACGACCGCTGCACAGCGCCTGGTGACCGGCGTGCCACGGGCCGGTATTCTCCACAGCCAGTTTCAGCTCAGAGACTGCGCAGGCCCCGCGGCTACGGGTCCGCACTGGCTTGTCAGCGCTTGGGCGACGACCGGGTCACGAGCGTGGACGTGGACCCGTACCCGGTGCACGCGGCGCGGGAGGCGGCTTATGGTCACCCCGGAGTTGTTCCGGGGACGGGCGGCGACGTCGGGGGCTAGAGAAGGTCGTTCAGGGTCCGGCGTGAGAGGTTCAGGGTGTTTGCGGCCCTCGTGGTGTTCTCGTCGTGTGCCACGTAGACCGTCCTTGCGGCGTTACGTCGGCTGGTACCGATCTCCTGCTGGACCGTCGTGCGTACGAGGGTGCCGATGACGCGGGTGGCGTGCTCGTACTCGGTCGCGACGTCGCGTTCTGCCCAGCAGGCCGCCACTTGGCGCGCGGGGTCCGAGTCCGGGTCGGGCATCTGGAAGTCGAGCAGGTCGGTGAGGTCGCGGGCGGCACGGGCGGCGCGGGCCAGCAGTGGCAGCTCGCCCTCGTCCGCCAGCAGCGACCAGTCAGCCCGGTAGATGAGGAGAGCGGCATACTCGGAGGTGCACTCCACCCACTGGTCCTGCTCACCGTCGTACTGCGAGGTGGTGGCCAGCAGCCACTGGCCGCGCCCGGTCATCCATAGGCTGAACCCGCGCCTCTCCTCGCGCAGCGTCTCGTCGTCCAGGCCCAGGACACTCCGGGCGGTACCGAGGTCGAACCACCTGGCCTTCCGCCAGGGGAGGTCCTCCGGCGTGGAGCTGTCGTCGTCCATGACACCGGTGATCACGGCCCAGTTGACGTCGTCACGGGGCAGGGTCGGTTGCCCCTCCTCGTCCCGGATCGAGTAGTCCGCCCTGGCTAGCAGAGCGCGCGTCGCCTGGTCGTCCGGCTCCTGGCCGCCAATGAAGTCGGTCGCTTCGTCCCAGGTGAGCGCGGTCAGCTTCTCCGACGGCCTCCGCCCGTGGTGCACGTCGCAGTCCCAGCCGTCCTCTCCCAGGACGATCGCGGTCTCACCGTGCCTGTTCCCACGCTCGAACAGCTCCTCCAGCAGTGCGGCAGTGATGGTCAGAGCCATGGTGCGTCCCCCAGGTAAGTCCAAGTGACGGGGTACCCCGTCACTTGGACTGTAGGGGTACCCCGTCAGTCGTGCAAGAGGCGGCGCTCTTCCGGGCGTTGAGCGGGTAGGGGGTAGCGGCCGAGGAACAGACACGTCGGATCGAGGGCCTGGGCCGGCGGGTGTTGGCCAACCTCGGCGCGGGCCGGTGCCCGGCGGCGACACTGCGGTGAGGCGATCCAAGCGGCGCGGAGGAACTGGTGGCGAGGGACGAGATCCGGCACCCGGCACTGTCCGCCGAGCCCTGGCTGGTGATCGGTGTGCGGGTACGCCACGAGGACCGGGCGCCTGCGGACGGCTTCCTGGCGCCTGGCCTCGCTGGCCGTGCCGCAGGACGTGATGCTGCCCTGCGCCTGGCTGGAGTTGGAAGGCCTCGCGAAGATCACCGTGGGCCTGATCCGTGCCCGGGTCTACGTGCGCGACCTCGCCGAGGAAGAGCCGGACGGGTGCCCGCGAGGTGCCTTGGGCGCGATCCAGGTGGAGGGCCCCTGGCGCCCGTGGCCGACGCCTTAGCTGCCCGGACCCGCGCCGCCATGCTGCGCCTCGCCGCGGTGCACCGTGGGGCCGGCCGCCCCGAGGAGGCGCAGGCGTGGCGCGCGCGGGCCCCCAACTCCTCAACGACGGCCGTGCCGCCCGCCGCGGCGCGCACGTGGCGGTCTGCGTTGTAGAAGTACAGCGGGCGGGGTGTCGGGGCGTGTAGCCCTTGGACTCTTCTGCCCGGTCATACGACTGATTTCGCGCGGGCGCTGCTGATCTCTGGGCTCTGGCTCAACTTCTGTGACGCGGCCACTCTCCGTGACTGCTGCCCCTAGTCGAGCTGTGGGTGAAGTCGCCTGAAAATGACCCCTGGGCAACGCCGTTGGGCTGAGCGTTCAGGGCTGTGGAAGAGGTCCTGCTTCGGCTGAAGGAGTTGTTGTTCCCGTCGATCGCGGACGTCGCGGTGCTGTCGGTAGACGTGAACATCGCGATAGTGCGCGTTGACGCGCAGTGCACTGCCGATGTCCGTTGACATCGAACTCAGTCGTTTTGCCATCGAACCGAGTCGTGTCCCGGCGAGCCCGGAATCACGAAACGAAGAAGGGGCGACGGCAAGCCGTCTGCCTACTGGTCAGCTGCCTGCTTCCCGTCCGACACGAGGGTTCTCGTCGCGGCGGTAGTGTCCGTCAGAGGGCGCGGTCCGCCAGGAAGCGCTGGTTCCGCGAGTTGCCCACGAAGGGCACCGCGCTGCTCCGCCAGGTCCTGCGAGGAGGGCTCAACCTGGGTTTCCTGTAATGCAGTACCTGTGAGGCCATGCGTGCTGGATGATTGCTGCTGTGCGTGTAACTCGCCTGCGAATCTCAGGTTTCCGCGGATGGAAGCATCTGGACCTTCGTCCTGACCGTCACGTAGTGCTGGCGGGCATTCCTCGCGCGGGTCGTACCGACATCATCGAGGCCCTCGCGCGGGTGCTGGATCCGGATGCGGCCCGGGGCGCTGCCCTGACCGACCTGTACCAGGAGGGCGTTGCGGCAACCGAAGAAGCCGCAGCTCCTGCAGTACCCGAGGAGGCCGACGAAGGCGCGGTCCAGTCCGACCTCTCGCGGGTCGCTCGCGTGGACGCGGCCGAGATCGAGGTGACCCTGGCGGACCTCGATCCGGATGTGCAGCAGCTAGTGGCCGACGGGGCCCTTGAACCACTGGACCCCTCCGGCACGGCGAGTGAGGAAGCTGACGCCAACCCGGACGCTCCCCTGTGCATGCGAATGACGTACCGGCTCAGCTATGACAGCGATGCCGAGGTCTTGGAAACCGTCGTCTTCTATCCGGCCCGGAGCACCCCAGCAGTTGGCGACTACCTCCGGGTTCCGGCCGCGACCCGGCGGGCCCTGCCTGTAATCACCCTCAACGCTGGGGTTCCTCTTCAGCTTCGGGCCGGCGGGAACTTGCGTCGCTTCATCGACGAGCGGGACCCGAAGACTGCGGCGGCAGCCTTCGAAACGCTACGTTCGGCGGTCGCCGAAGCCGTCGGATCCCTGTCAGCCGATCCCGCGATCACCGAAGCCGTCGATGCGGTCCTAGCCGTCGGCGGTACTGCGAGCCGCCTGGGCGAAGGCACAATCTCGGCCAGAGACGTCGGTTTCCTAGCCGAGGATGGCACGGTCGCCGCCCTCCTGCGTACGTTGAGGGCCGCGCTGCGCCTGGACGGCTCGGGGTTGCTGGCGCTGCCCAGTCACGGAAGTACGGTCACCGCCATCCTGTCGATGGCCGAGGCGATGCTCTTGGCTAACGTTCCCGGTGCGGTGGTCCTGGCAGACGACTTTGGTGATCAGCTCGATGCAGCAACTGCAGAGCACCTCGCCTCGCTGACCCGTAATCAGGCGGGCCAAGTATGGCTGTCAACGCGGCGGCCAGAAGTTGCCCGCGCGTTCGAACCCGGCGAGGTGGTACGTCTCGTCCGTCACGGGGGCCTTCGCGGGCACCATCAGATCGCGAAGACAACCGACCGCAAGAAACTCGCCGCGCTGAGGCAGCTGCACACCCAGCTCCTTTCGGCATTTACCGCACCGGTAGTCGCGATCACCGAGGGGCCGCACGACGTGGCCGTTCTGAGCATGGCCGACCGCCGGTACCCGCCGAGCAAGCTCCCGCTCTCTGCTCATGGCGTCCGCCTCGTCGCCGCAGGCACCGGCGGCGACGGCGGCATCGACCAGATCCCCCGCATCGCAGAACTCGCCCAGCAGCTCGGATTCCGCGTGATCGGCGTGATCGACCGGGACAAGGAAACACCGCAGAGCGTTGAGCAAACGGCCGCAGTCCAAGCTGCCTGTGACGTCGTGGTCCGCCTGCCACCTGGGGCGATCGAGCGGGCCATGGTCGCCGGCCTCGACCTCGCCACGGTCGCCGTGGCCAGCGCCCTGCTCACGGACTACGGCGTGCCCGACCCTCTGGCCGCTGACTCCAGTGAGTCCGCAGTGACTCAACTATGCAAGGTGCTACACAAGAAGGGCCTTCACGAACCCCTCTTGGAAGCCCTGTACAGCGAATTGCAGCCAGCGCCTGGCCACACACAAGCGCATGAGCACCCGCTGAGCGAAGTGGTGGTCCACCCGCCCGTGCTGGCGGCGGCCCTCGACGCAATCGCCCGGGCCGCGAACGCCGCATACTCCGGCCCTAAGCTCGTCGACCTCCCCGAGGTAGCTCGGCCGCAGACGGAGCAGTGATGACGTACGCCCCGAAAGACAAGCAAATTGACGTCATCACCAGTACTGCTCCGGTCGTGGTTGTCCTGGGAGGTGCGGGCACGGGCAAGACGACAACTGCCGTCGCCGCAGCTCGGCGGCACCTCGAACGGGCAGACGAGGAACTCGCGATGGCCCGGCGGGCCGCAGCGCGTGACGGAGTGAGGACGAGGTTGCCCGCCCCAGAGCGCGCCTTGTTCCTATCGTTCTCCCGCACCGCAGTCGCACAGATCATCGACCGTGCAGCCGCGGTCATCGGGCCCTTCCGGCCGCGCTTGGAAGTCTCGACCTTCCACGGATTCGCCTGGCGCGTCATCAGGAGCTTCGGCCCGCATCACGGGTATCCGCCGCCGCAGACGGTGCTGAGCAAGGCCAACAGCCTGGTTGCGGGGGCCCCGCCCGGCCTCACCTATGACGAGCTGATTCCCGCCGCAACCGGATTGCTTGCCCTCCCGAAAGTGCAGGCCCACTACCGCGGTCGGTACGGCATCGTCATCTGCGACGAATTCCAAGACACCGACGCCAGCGAGTGGGACTTTCTCCAGCTCATCGCGCCGCCCGCGCGCAGGATTCTGCTGGGTGACGCCAACCAGTGCATCTACACGTTCAAGAAGGGCGTCGACGCCACCGCCCGCATCGGTACCGCGATGGCTCTGCCCAGCGCCGTCGAGGTCCGACTGCCGCCGGCCAGCTTCCGCGACCCGAGCGGCATGCTTCCGGCAGCAGCTGAAGCTGCCCGCAGACGAGACTTCGACGACCCGGCTATCCGAGCAGCAGCTGATGCTGGGCGGCTGTCCATCACCCGGATCGAGGACGAGATCGGTCACCGCCACGTCCTGGAACTCGCCCGCCAAGCGCGCAGGCAAGGCGATACGGTCAGCATCTTCACCCATACCAACGCCGCCACGACTGAACTCTCGGACGCGCTGACCGCCGACGGTCTGGCCCATGAGCAGGTGGGTTTCACCGAGGCGTATGGCGAAGCTCTCCCCGCCCAATTGGCCATGGTGCAGTTTGCCCTCGGGGACAGCGCACCCGTTTTGCGCAGTCTCGCCGTGTACG
Source organism: Streptomyces sp. NPDC001787 (assembly GCF_040297465.1). Taxonomy (NCBI): domain Bacteria; kingdom Bacillati; phylum Actinomycetota; class Actinomycetes; order Kitasatosporales; family Streptomycetaceae; genus Streptomyces; species Streptomyces sp. NPDC001787. Next base: position 30,552 of record NZ_JBEOZE010000015.1, on the reverse strand, counting down.
TTTCGGCCGCACAAGGCGGAAACAAGATGCCTCCGCTTGCCCGGCAGATGCTCAACCCCTCCGACAATCCCGTTCTGGGCAGGGCATTTGAACGGTTGGCCAAAGACCTGCGAGCCGCCGCCGGCCATCCCGACCAACTTGCCGACGTTGTCACGAACGCTTACCGCAGGATCGGTACCCACCGCGGCCAGGAGACCTGGATTCAAGCCGCGCAATTGACCCGAACCACGCTGCGCTCGCTAGGAGACGAGCTCGATATCGAAGCCGCCACTGACCGGTTGCTACGTGCGCGCGACGAGATCCTCGTGGGGTCACACACCACCCGCCGCTTCCCCATCCAAGTCATGAACCTTCACCAGACCAAGGGACGCGAGGCCGACACCACCATCCTGCTCCTCGGCTCGGAAGAGTTCTACGGCTACGAGGGGGAGCCCTTCCCTAACGGATCGAAACTGTTGTACGTCGTCATGACACGGGCCCGGAAGCATGCCCGCCTCGTCGTCCCGGAGCAATCGCATCCTCTGTGGGCGCCGCTCGTGGCTGCCCTGAGCTAGTTATCGAAGCCGAGGCAGCTGTCCCCCAGGCTCAGGCCTAACACCCCTGTTGCAGCTCCGGTTCCGGGCGCGCCGGGATACGACGCGACTCGGTTCGATGGCAAAACGACTGAGTTCGATGTCAACGGACAGCCGACGGCGCCGTGTGTCCGGTCTGTGGCACCCGGTCGAACCGGGTTCACGGTTCCTATCTGCGGTTTCCCGCTGATGTTCCCAGCGGAGGCAGACGGGTCGTCCTTCAGTTGCGGGTCCGGCGGTTCACCTGCGGAAACGTGGGCTGCGCACGCCGTACCTTCGTCGAGCAGGTTTCGGGCCTGACGCGCCGGCACAGTCAGCGGACCGAACGGTTGCGCTCGACCCTGGCGTCGGTCTGCCTGGCTCTCGCGGGCCGCGCCGGGGCCCGCATCGCCGACGTTCTCGGCGTTTCCGTCAGCCGCAGCACGGTGCTTCGCCTGGTGGACGCGCTTCCCGAGCCCGAAGTGGTCGCCCCGCGGGTGGTCGGTGTCGACGAGTACGCGACCCGGAAGGGCCGCCACTACGGCACCGTCCTCATCGACATCGAGACCCGCCGCCCCATCGACCTGCTGCCCGACCGGGAGGCATCCAGCTTGGCGGCCTGGCTCGCCGCACGGCCGGGCGTCGAGGTGATCTGCCGGGACCGAGCACCGTTCTTCGCCGAGGGTGCCACCGCCGGCGCTCCACAAGCGGTCCAGGTCGCGCACCGGTGGCATCTCTGGCACAACGTGAGCGAGGCTGCCGAACGGTCCGTTGCTCAGCACCGCCGCTGCCTCCGCGCCCTTGTCGCGGCTGCCCCAGATCCCGAGCCCGAGCGTCCGGCGCAGGAAGACTCCTCTGGTTCGCCATGGCCGACCGGCCATCGTTTCGCCGACCGCACCAGGGCCCGGCATGCCGACGTCCACGCACTGCTGAAGGCCGGGCACAGCCGTCGTTCGGTCCAGCGGCAGCTCGGTATGACCTGGCGGACCGTCAAGCAGTTCGCCGACGCCGCGAGGCCGGAGGAGCTCTTCACCGGGCAGTGGCAGAACCGGCCGTCGGTCCTCGATGACTACAAGCCCTACCTGGACGACCGGTGGAACGAGGGTTGCACGAACGCCTGGAAGCTGTGGGAAGAGATCGTGCCGCTCGGCTACAAGGGCAGCTACCAGCGCGTCCGCGCCTACCTGCACAAGAAGCGCACCTCACCGCGACCGGTGGTCGCCCGGCCGCCCTCGCCCCGAACGGTCGCCGGATGGATTCTCCGGCGACCGGAAACCCTTCCCGAGACCGAACAACTGCTGCTCAAGACGGTGCGCACCCACTGCCCCGAGATCGACGCGCTCACCCGGCACGTCCGCGCCTTCGCGGTCATGCTGACCGAGCGCCAGGGCGAGCGCCTCCCGGACTGGCTCGCCGCCGTCCGGCAGGACGATCTGCCCAGTCTCCACACTCTTGCCGCCGGCATCGACCGCGACCGCGATGCCGTCATCGCCGGACTCACCCTGCCCTGGAGCTCCGGCGCGGTCGAAGGTCATGTCAACCGGATCAAGATGCTCAAGCGGCAAATGTATGGACGCGCTGGCTTCAACCTCCTGCGCAAGCGGGTGCTGCTTGCCTCCTGAGCGCACTGTCAGTGGCCAGTGCGACGATCCCCAGACGACCGCGCGAGGAGAGACATGGGCACCTGGGACATCGGCCCCTTCGACAACGACACCGCAGCCGACTTCGCCGGTGACCTGGACGAGGCAGCACTGGAAGAGCGCGAAGCCATGATCCGGGGCGTGCTCAAGCGTGCCGCCGGGCCCGCGGACTTCCTGGGTATCTACGACGGCGAGCGAGCCGTGGGCGCGGCGGCTCTGGTCGCCGCCCAGCATTCTGACAGCGATCGGGCGTGTTCGAACTATGGCCCATCAGCGTCGCTACCGGAGTTGCCTGCAGACCTTCGGATGCTCGCCGTCGACGCCCTGGATCAAGTGGTCTCCAACCGGTCTGAACTTGCCGAGCTGTGGGCCGAAGCCGCGAACTGGTCGAAGTGGCGCCAGGGCATCACCCGCCTCCGCGACGTCCTTGCCCCTCCGATCCCGCCACAAGAGGAAGCCCTGTTCGAGATCTAATCGGTGACCCACAGCCACGGACCACAGAACATGAGCCAGAGCCACGACTCGTGATTAAAGCCACTGGTGGGGTCGGTTGCGTTCAAGGTGTTCTCCTGGTGGATGAGGTCTGACGCAGGTGCCGGGCGGCAGGGGCTCACTGGGCGGGACTTCGAGGCCGGCGCCGAGGGCGGGGAAGGGACTTGCCGGGCCCTGCGGCCGGGGTGTGTGTTGCCCGCGTGAGGACCCGGCCTTCCCGGGCGATGGCGTCGTTCCGCAGCCGTGCGGGGCTGCGGCCGTGCCGTCCAGCGGGCCGGGGACTCTGCAGCTGGTAGAGGCTGTGGACGTAGGCGCGGGTCTGCGGCTCCCAGACGCGGCCGAGGATGTGGGCGATCCAGGCAGCTGAGACGACCGGGCTCACGGTGTCGGCGATCAGCTGTGTCTTGTTGCGGATGCCCTCGCCGCGGCCGACGTGGGTCCACGGAAAGCCGGCCCGGAAGCCCACTGCACGGCCCAGGTCGGAGTGGTTGACCTTGAGCCCGTCTTCCTCCCGCGCCCAGCCGTAGGCGGTGCCGGTTACGGTCGTGCCCGGCTCGTCGGCGCGGAAGGTGCCGCCCCCCTTCGGCCTCCCGGTCAGGGGGTTGATGCCGCGTACGCCCCGGGTGGCGACCTTGTGGCCCTTGTCCCAGCCCATGCACGCGGCCCACGTGGTGACCGGGAACGGTTCGCTGGGCCGGTAGTCGATGAAGGGGCGCGAGTAGCGCATGGCCACCATGAACGTGCGGTTTTTCTTCGAGGCGGCACCGTAGTCGGCGGCCTCGACGAGGGAGAAATCCGCGTACTCCCACCCGGCCGCGTAGAACTCGGACCGGATGGCCTCGACCACGTACTCGGCGGCCGGGGCCTTGAGCAGGTTGGAGGACTGCTCCATGGCTACCCAGCAGATTCGGCCGTGCCGCGCCTGAAGTGCCAGCGGCCAGATGACCGCTTCCGCCATGAGCCCGGTGCGCTCGTCCTCCAGCGCCGCGAGCGGCGCACGGACCTCTTCCCACGTCTCGCCGGTGGGCGGCGCATACCCCTCCATGCCGTCCCCGGCATCGTCGACCGTGATGAACCCGGCCGCGACGGCGGCGTAGCCGATGACGTCCTCGACGATCTGCATGGCCTCCTTGGCCAGGCCCGCGAGTTTGCCGCCGGGAGAGAGCGTCTGACACGGCGGTGAGAGGATCACCGCGACCACGTACCGCAGCGCGGGATGCTCGGGAGCCAGGTCCGTGACCGAGGCACAGATCCGCCGGAACCCGGCCGCCCGCGCCGTGGCGCACGCGGCGGGCGAGTTGTCCACGCCCACCATGTCGACCGGCTCGCCCAGCACGTGCTCGATGCCCTCGCACCAACCGCCAGAACCAGCAAACAAATTCACGATCCGGATGGGGGCGTCCGGCTCGGGGCTGTAGAGCCACTCGACGGGCCACGGTCCGGCCAGGTCGGCGCGCTCTTCATCGGTCAGGCCGGCGATGTAGGCGTCGCGCTCGGCGTCGTCCAGCAGATCGATGTCGGCCACGTGCAGTCCGAGAGCCGCCCTCACCTTCGCCACGGTGACCCGGGCCTCTTCCACGGTCCAGTACGCCATGTGTGCCTGCGCCCAGATCGCATGGCTCGCCTCCTCCAGTTCCCACCGGCGCACCCAGCCCTCGTCCTCGACCGGCCGGGGCAGATGCCACCGGTGTGCAAGGCCGATGGCCTCGTACGCGTCACGGATCTGCTCCGCATGCGCCTCGGCCGCCGTCAACGCGGACGTGCGCCGGGCGGAGGCAAGTGCGAGCTGTCGTTCTGCCGCAACGAGCGGACACGGCGTAAGTGCTGGGCTGGCGCTTTCGCTGTCCAGGGTGTCGGGGGCTCCGCGGTCGGAACTGCTGTCGGGCGCCCGTGCGGAGGCGGGTTCGGGGGGCGGGGCGAGGCGGGCTGCTGTCACGGGAGCAACGAGGTCCAGGCCGATGGCCGGTGCCGTGGCAGGGGGGAGCATTGCTTCTTCTCTGAGTGTTCCGGTCACCGACGTTGATCGGTGATGCGGGAAGAACGGGGTGGCTCCGGACGGTCGGGCCCGGCCACCTTCGAATGTCGTCTCCGGCCGTAGCGGGACGCTCGCCCTGTACCTGGAGACCGGGGCGAATCACGGGTCACTGGTCTGGAGGAGGGCCCGGTGGGGCCAGGGGGAACCTGGCCCCGAACCGTGGCGGGGAAGCTTGCTGACCGCCGTAGGAGACACTGCGGGGGGAGCCCGCGCGGGGCTCCTCTCAGCGGGGGGTGCCGGTCTTCACGCGCAGCCCGCTGCCCTTGGGGCGCTTGCTCGCAGCGCTGTGCCCGGTCGGCGGGACGGGGCGCTCGCCGCGGACCATCGCGGTGAACGCGGCACCCGGGCTGAACTTGATGTGCTTACGCCTGGGGATCAGGACAGATGCACCGGTCTGCGGGTTGCGTGCGCGGCGGGCCGGAGTGTGGACCGCGTGGAGCCGGCCGAACCCCGTCACGGAGATGTCGTCTCCGTTGAGGACTCGCCGGACCATCGTGTCCAGCACCAGGTCGAGGGCCTCCGCTGCCTGGGCCTTGGGAATGCTGCCGTTGGCGGCGATCTCGTCGATCAGCTGCTGCTTGTTCAAGTGACTTCTCGTTTCCGCTTGTTGAGCCGAGTGCGGGGAGGGTTCCTCCCCAGCATCAATACTCATACTCTACATGAATTATATGAATTAAGCAATTATGTTCGGGGTTCTGTCTTGAGCCTGGGGTTGTCGGCGCTGTCTGCTGTCCCGTCTCAACTAACCCAGTCCGCGCCGTTTCGTCTCACCGAAGCCAGTCGACGCAGGCCGGCACCGGGGCCTCGGTGGGTGCGCCCGGCCAGGCCGTCTCAACGAAGTCAGTCGACCCAGGTCAGGCGCTGGCCGTCGACTTGATTCATTGAGACGGGACATCTGCGGGCACCGCGGGGGCGGCGCGGGGCGACGAACGCGGGAGCTGGGTCGAGCAGAGCGAGGTAGAGGCGCTCTGCGTCCGTGGGGGCGTTCGGGCCCGCTCCGCCCGGGGCGCGGGCGGGGAGGCGGTCGGACGGCGCGGGGAACCGTTCCGGCCCGGTCATCGTGACGCCCTGAACGCGCTGATCATGAGATAGGCGAGACTTTCGCGCAGCTCATCCCGCGATCCCCAGGCCGAGAGTCCCCTCTCGTGGGTTGCTGCTGATGCCAGAAGGGTCGCCAGGGAGCCCGCCAGGGAGCCCGCCAGAGCCCTCGGGTGCGTGGCCGGGGCCGCGTCGGTCCGACGTGGTACGGCATCGACCATGGGCTGCGCGACGGCACTCAGTAGGAGGTTGCGGGCGTGGACGAACCGCTCGTCGCCCTCCGCTGCCATCGCATCGATCGCGCCAAGAGCCGCCTTGTGCGTCCTCCAGAAGTCGAATAGATGGTCCACCGCCTCACGCGCACCGGCCAGCGTGCCGTCCTCTACGGCGGCAGTGAAGACGTCGTCGAGTGCGCGGCCCTGCTGGACGACGTGAATGGCCAGCACCTCAAGGGTGTCCTCGAGAGAGGTGAAGTACTGGTAGAAGGCGGCCGGCGAAGTGCCGGCGGCGCGGGCGATGTCGACGACCTTGATCTCGCGGAACGACCGCGAGTCGAGGAGGGTGTCGAGAGCGTCGACCAGGCGCTGCCGGGTGGCGAGGGCGCGCGGCCCTGCGATGCGGCCGTCAACGGCCACGACGGCATTCGTCGTCCTGGGGTTCATGATGCGTCCTTCACGAATCATCGGACGGAGCGGGACTCAAGTTCCCCCCACGCGTCCTTGTCTGCGGGGCCGTCAGGCGGCCAATGACTGAGAATCTACACACATAAATACAATTAAGCAACATCCAGGCGGGGCTGCGTCGCTCATACGCGCGGCCCCGCCCGCAGTGGTCAGCTGAGGTGATCACCCAGCAGCTCGGCGAACGCGTTCGGAGTGAGGACCTCCACGCCGAGCTCCAGTGCCTTGACGGCCTTCGAACTCAGCTTGCCGTCCCCCGCGGCCGCAGCGACGAGGTAGTCGGTTTTGGCGCTCACACTGCTTCCGGCGCGGCCACCCGCCTTTCCGATCAGCGTAGTCATGTCACTGCGGCCCAGGCCATCGAGTGGACCGGTCATCTTGCCGGTGACGACCACGGTCTTCCCGGCGAGCGGCAGCGGACCGGAGGTGCCGGAGCTTTCCTCCGGCTCCGTCATGTTGACGCCCGCGGCGATGAGCTTGTCGATGAGTGGAGCCTGCTCGGCGATCTGTTCCGCGATCAAAGGTGCCTTCTCCGCGCCGATGCCTTCCACTTCGCGCAGCGCCGACGCATCGGCCTCACGGATTTTCTGCATGGTGCGGAAATGTGCCGCGATCCGACGGGACATGGTGCGTCCGGTTTCCGTGACGCCGAGCGCGCAGAAGATCCGGTTGAGCGGCAGCTGCTTGGCCTCCTCGATCTGCTGGACCAGCTTGACGCCCCGCTTGGTGCTGCCGGAGGCCTGGCTGAGCTGCTCGACCGTGAGGCCGAACAGGTCCCCGATGTCGGCAACTGCGCCGGAGGCGACGAGCGCCTCGACGTACTTCCTGCCCAGGCCATCGATATCGAGCTGGTCGCGTCCGGCGGCGTACTCGATCAGGGCCGGGAGGCGGCACGCGCTGCCCTTGACGCAGCGCCACCGCTGCTTGCTCTTGTCGATCTCATCGCCGCAGTTCGGGCACTTTTCCGGCAGGGGGATCGGCTCGGCGTCAACCGGCCTTAGGGCCACTACGGGAGCCTCGATCCTCGGGATCACGTCGCCGGCCTTGTGAACGGTGACGGTGTCGCCCAGGCGGAGGTCACGCCGACGGATGTCGGCGGGGTTGTGCAAGGTGGCCCGGGACACGGTGCTCCCATCCACTTCGACGGGCTCCAGCTCGGCGGTCGGCGCGAGGACGCCGGTCCGCCCGACCTCCCATGTGACGCTCTTGAGGACCGTCATGCGTTCCACGGCCGCGAGCTTGTAGGCGGTAGCCCAATGGGGAAACCGGCTTCCCACACCGGCAGCGGCCTGCTCGGCCGCGTCGTCGACCTTGATGACCACACCGTCGATCTCGAACGGCAGCAACGCACGCTGCTCGGCGATCTCGTTGACCCGCTGCTGCGCCTCGGCCAGCGTCGTCACCACGTGGACTCCGGTCGGTGTGTCCGCGACCGTCTGCACTCCCGCCTCGGCGACTGCCTTCAGGATCTCGGTGTGGCTGGCACCGTGGGGCAGGAACGGCGCGCCCGGAAGGTCGACCGCACCGAATGCGACGAAGGTCAGGGGCAGTGAGTACGCGCGGCCCTTGGCTCGCAGTGTGCCGGAGAGTCCGTTGCGTGCATTGGCGAAGGCCTTCGCGCCGTGTGCGAGGCGGACCACATTGGCGTGCTGAAACTGCTCGCGGGTGAACACCATCTCACCGCGCACTTCGAGGGTCACCGGCTCCGGCAGCTGGACGGGCAGTCCGGCGATGATGTCGTCGGAGCTGATGAGGTGGCTGATGTCTTCGCCGTACCTGCCGTTGCCACGCTGGATGATCTGGGTCAGGCGGCCTTCGCGGTAGCGGGCGGCGATGGCGTTGCCATCGAGCTTGACCTCAACGGCCCAGCCGCCCACTGCCGGGCGGCCCAGTCGCCGATCGACTGAGGCACCCCAGGAGAGGAGTTCCGCCGGGCTGAAGACGTTGTCGAGCGAGAGCAGCTGCGTCGTGTGGGCAACGTCGCCGGCCGGGGCCGCGCCTGCGCCGACCTTGTCGGTCGGCGAGTCCGCGGCGACGTCCTGCGGGTGGTCCTTCTCCCAGTCCGCGATGGCGCGGACAAGCCGGTCGTAGGTCACGTTGTCGAGGAGGCTCTTGCCTTCGCCGTCGCCGTAGTAGTCCTTGGCGGCTGCGACGGCCCGTCGTACGGCCTGCTGGTACTCGTCGCGGGTGGACAGTGCCTGCTCAGGGGTGAGCGTGGTCATGGAGTGAATCCGTTCGTGTGTGTCTGGCAAGAGAGTGGCGGTGCTGGGTGTGTACCGCGGTCGGAGGGGGCTCCCAGACGGCGGACCGCGGGAGACCGGAGTGGTGGAGCGCATCGGGTCAGCGTTGGCTGTCGGGGAGGGGGTCGTTGTCGGGGATGGTGTCGGCGATGTGGGCGAGCTTGACGCGGAGCGTGAGGGACAGAGTGACGTAACCGGGCACCATGTCGGGGTGCTGGGCGTCGAGCAACCAGTCCTCCACCAAGGCCAGACGAGCGCGCAACTTCGCTTCCTCTCTGGCGAGATCAGGAGAGACCAGGTTGACGGGAGCGGGTGGCTCAGGGGCTCTGCCCGTGACAGGCGTGAGGACGATCGTGGTGAATCCGATGGGCAGACCAGTCTCGGGGTACCGGCTGGCAAGGATCTCCGCGTCGCGGAGGGCGAGAGCGGCTTCCTGCGGTACGGAGCCCGTCCCGGCCACGGCGGGCGGCTCGGCTTCGACCAGCGCGGTGACCACTGAGTTGAGCAGTTCCGCGATGTACCAGAGGTGACCACGGGCGGGATGGGGCACAGAACGCTTTTCGATGACGGCGGCAAGAGCGCCGGCGATCTCGGCTGCGTGTTGTGCGGGTGCGCTGTTCACGGATTGTCCTTACGGAATGCGGGGCGACGTGGTGAGAGGGGCGACGCGGTCGTCGGCAGGGCTGCGTCAGGCGTGCGCTGAGTGTCCGGGGTCAGGTGATCAGGCCGTTCCTGCCGAAGCGGGCCGAGGGTGGCACATCACACCCCTCGATGAGGCCGCTGACGATGCCCGCCGGGGCTCCCGGGACCTGGGCGATCCGGACCGCGAGGGTGAGCGGTTTCACGGCAGTCTGGTGGCCGGGCATCCTCCGTACCTGCACCCCGTTGGGCAGCGCGACGAGCAGGCAGTCCTGGCCCGCGGTGTAGCCGTGACGGGTGTAGAAGCGGGTCAGCGTGGACGGGTGCTCCAAGGTCAGTAGCCGCAGCCCTGCGCTGCGGCTGTGCTGCTCCGCCGCGCGCAGCAGTGCGCTGGCGATTCCCTTCCCGCGGTGGTCGGGTGCGACGGCGACGCCGCCGATGTACAGGACGCTGCGCACCAGTTCTCCGCGCAGCGGGTGTGTCTCGGTCCAGTTCGGCGGGCTGGCCATGAGTGCCCCGACGATCTGTCCGTCGACGCGGGCGATCAGGCACAGGCAGTCTCCGTGCGTCAGTCGGCCCGGCGGAAACAACAGGGCTACGCCAACCAGGTCGGGAACTGGCTGCCCTGGGTTGACCAGGGACAGGAGGCTGGTGACGGCCTCCAGATCCCGGTATCGGGCGCGTGCGATGCGCACGGAGGGAGCGGGGCCGCGCTCGGCGGCATGGATGTGCTGCATGGGTTCCGTTCGGGAAGCGCTGATCCACCGTGAAGAGCTGCGGCAGAGGCTCGGGCGCGAGAGGAGCGGAGCGTAGGCGGGATCGGCGAGAAAGGGCGCCGACCGCCCCGATCTGCCCTAAGTCTACATTCTTAAATACAATTAGGCAACATAAGCAACGGGTGTTATTGCTCAGAGGTGGGGTGTTCGCCGTCACGGCGCGGCTGCTGCGCCAGCAGCCAAGCGGGTCCGGACCGCCGCTCGGGAGCGTCGGGGAATGCGAGGTAGAACTCCAGGACTGCCAGATCCCGAGCTAGCGGGTCGCCGAAGCGGAACGTGGCGCGTGCGGGATCACCTTCGGGTGTCAGCCCCGTGATCCGGTCCTCCGCCAGCGTGTACGTATGCGTGAGGCAGACTTCGATGCGGTCGCCGGCCGCGTGCAGCCGCGGGCATACCTGCAGAGCGTAGGCCGCGCACGACAGGTGGAGCGGGGGCTCCAGGTAGTACGCGGCGTTGGTCTCGCCGATGAAGGCGAGCTGCTCCGTGGTCGCGATGTACTTGGTGCAGAGGCCGCACCGTCGTCGGGTCATGAACTCACGCTGTCGGACCGGGCATTGCTCCCCAAAGGCCGGCGTTCCGAGTCCTGGCGTGCACCGGCAGGTGATGTGGCCGCCCAGTTCGGGGCTCCGGGTGAGGAGGATCGAGCCGTCGTCGTCCACCCCGTGCCATGCGATGTTGCCAGGTACGGGCCGCCCCGCGCTGTTGCGGGGCAATTCGGCGACGCGGGGTGGCATGGGGACGGTGCGCCAAGAAGCGCTCATGAGAACTCCAGGGTTGGGAGGGGTGAAGTCGTCTGGGCGGCCGGAGTGGCTCAGAGGAGCCCGAGGGATGGATAGAGCCCTTGGATGGAGAGGAAGGCGATTCCGTCCGGCCACCGCTGGTCATCGCAGCTGGGCGGTTTTTCGAAGTGGACGATCATCGGGTCCGTGATGTGCGGAAGCGGCTCCGGGTTGGGGTCGAGGAGCGTGCCCTGCCTGCCCTTGTATGTGTCGATCACTCTGTCGCCCACCACGAGTCGCCCTGTCAGGAAGCGATGGAGGCTGTGTTGGGCTTTTGAGTACGGGGCGAGGCGTTCCAGCAGGACGTGATAGCGGTCCTTGACGGCTCCGGAGGTCCCGTTGGACAGCATGTGGAGCCGTAGTCCGTCCATGGTCCGGGACTGCTCCCGATATTCGGGGAACGCTGCGGCGCTGCCATCGCGCGCCAGCAGATCGACGGGTGTGTCCCAGATCGGGCATGCCTCCGGGGTGGAGTCGGTGAGGACGGCGACCTGGACGGGGCCGACTTGGAACACGCGCCGCACCGTTCCGGTGCGGCCGTACGGGTCTGTGGCCGTGCTTCCCAGCCAGTCGGAAGCGGTGAGCGGGGTGACGAAGTCGTTGGCGCTACGCATGCTTCAACTGTACGACAGTAAAATCATTTAAGCAACTATCAAGAGTGCTGTTCGTGGACCTCCGGCTCTGCGAGGCGAGTAGCAGTGCAGGGCGTCGTGGGCGTGGTTCGCGCTCTTCACTGCGCTGAAGGCGAACTCGCCGACACCCAGGGGTGTCTGACGGACGGCGCAGGCCGGTGTCAGTGCGCGTGACCTCGTCTACCGTGTTATGCCATGACGGTCCTCATCATCGGCGGCAGCGGGTTCCTCGGCACGGAGCTGGTGCGCCAGGCGGTAGCGGCGGGTCACTCGACGGCCGCGACCTTCGCCTCCAGGCCCCGCAGTAGCCCAGAGATCACGTGGCACGCCCTGGATCTGCGGGACGCCGACCGCGTCGAAGCGGTCGTCGCGGCCGCTGCTCCGAGTCTCATCGTCAACGCGACCAGCGGCTTCGCCGATTGGTCCGTCACGGCCGAGGGCCCCATCCGTCTGGCGATGGTCGCGGCGAGGTACGGCTGCCGTCTGGTCCATGTGTCCAGTGACGCTGTCTTCTCCGGCCTCAGCCGCGTCCACTACGACGAGACCTCTCTCCCCGACCCCGTGACCCCCTACGGTGCGGCAAAAGCCGCAGCAGAGACCGGCATTCGCCTCCTGGCCCCGGATGCCGTCATCGTCCGCACCTCGCTGATCATCGGCGACACCCGATCCGAGCACGTACGTGCTGTGCACGACCTCGCGGCCGGCACGCGCGACGGCGTCCTGTTCATCGACGACTTTCGCTGCCCGGTGCACGTCGAGGATCTGGCCGCAGCGCTGCTGGAACTCGCGTTCTCCGACGCGCACGGCATGCATCATCTCGCGGGTGCCCATGCCGTCAGCCGGCACGAACTCGGCGTCCTTATCGCCCAGCGTGACGGGCTCGACGCCTCCCGCCTGCCTGCGGGCCTGCGGGCCCAGAGCACCCTTCCCGGGGCACTCGACGTCCGCCTCGACAGCCGCGCCACCCAGCTCAAGCTCCGGACCATCTTGCGTGGCGCCCGTCAGTTCCTGACCACGACACCGTGAGAGCCGAACGACGGGAGAGCGGCAGGGGTGAGGGGGTTGTTCGGTGTTGTTCGCACCAGCGGTTGCCGCACTGTTCCTGGCTTCCGGCAGCGCCCGCCTCGACGTCGGCCCGCCGGCCCCGCCCGCCGCCCCGTCCGCGGTCGCGGTCGTCGGCGCGCCCAGCCCGTGCGTGCCGCTGTCCCACGGGAGTGTCTCTCAAGCACTCTTCAAAAGATCTTGATGGGTCGTGTCAAGAGAATCCGCTCCCCAAGGCTCTAGGAATGTGAGGGGCGGGACGGACTCGCTCCTCGGTGAGGAGCGGGAGTCATGAACGAGAACGGGCTGCACCCTGATGTGGCGGCCGAAGCGTGGATCCGGCGTCGAAGAGGTTGGCCAAGGTGGGTGCTGACTGCGGAGTTCTTTGTCCTTTGCTGGATGGGCGACCGGACGTGGATGCACGGGCAGGCCAGGCGCCGAATCAGTAGGGAGTTGGTGGCTGCGCCTGCCTTTCCGCGCATCCGAGGAGTCGCTCGGCGGATGCCGGTTGAGAGTGATGAAGTTCTGGTGACTCGTGGACCTGGGGCTCCGACCGGGCCGCTGATGTTCCACGTTTCCAGCGCAGCTACACGCGCATCTCTCGGCTTCATCAGGCTCGGGCCCCATGTCCGGAGCTACGGCGGCAGTCAGTCCGCCGACTCAAGCTCTCACGGAGAGCCGTCGCGCGGGCCAAGGGCGGGTCGACTTGAGCGGAAGCCGTATGACGACGACGCGTTGTTCTGGGCAGCGTTCGTGCACGACGAGCAGCGCGCATGGATGGCCACGTGCCACAGCCCTGATGCAGCGCTTCGGGCGCTGGTGACGGATAAGGAGCGCCCGGCGTGAGCTACGTTGCTTCCGCCGTGCGGCCCCGCGTTGCCGTGTCCGGCCTCGCGGCCGAGTCGGTCTTGACCCCGGCGACCTCGTCCGTCACGCGCCGCCCGCGCGTCGCCCAGTAGCTCCTCCTTGTTCGCCGCCGCCCCGTGCCTGTCGCGTTCGCTGTTGTGTTCCCGGCTGGTGCGGGGGCTATTCGGTGTTGTTCGGCGGCCGGAAGAGGGACGTCATCCGGCATGGTGAAGCGGATCCCCCGCCCGCCGCCCTCTGCCGTGGTTCGGCCGCCGTGCGCGTCTCGCCCGTCGGCCGCGTCCGCCTCGGCTCGTTCTGGGCCCATCATCCCGCGCGTCTGGGTGGGCTGGGGCCGGTTCGGTAAGGGGTGGGGGGCTGACCTGGCTTCGCGTGCGGCACCGTACGCAGGCGCGGCTCGTGGACGGCATCAGCGTTGCTGAGTCCCGGGTGGCTCGGACCGTGACGGATAAAACCGGGAAGCGTGGCTGAGGCCGGCGACCGTGCCGCCGTGAGGCCGTGGCCGGCCGCACAGCTACGTGGCCTTCCGCAGGTGGCGGCGTACGTGCTGCGCCGCGGTCCTGCACGGGTTGTGGTCAGGGTCGCCACCGGGTTCGTCGGGGCGGATCGTTGGTCGGATGCTCCGCGACGCGCCGGATGGCGCGGGAATGTTGTGGTTGTACGGCCCGCTGGTGGGACCAGTCCTGTGTATATACAGAGGGGGCCACGCGGAAACCCTCTCTGACCTGGGGTTTTGGTAGTCAGGATACCGGTTCCAAGATCGGATATGCCGGTTGGTGGACCGTCTTATACCGGCTCACGGACCGCCTCATTCCGCTCCGAGAGTCCGTATATCCAGACCTGGGGACCGGCATAGATGTCCTAGAAGTACATGTCCTGCTAGTTCACGGATCCTGCGCCAGGTAACGTAACGCCTGTACTCATGGGACATGTCGAGGGACCGGAGATTCCCGATGCCGCGCTCCGCGCACCAACGGCACGACGCTCGCGGCGAGCCGCAGACCCGCTTCGGCTACATCGGCGCCTACAGCACCATCGACAACGAGCGGCTCGAAGCCCTGGCTGCGGTACCCAAGAAGGACGGCGGCCTGACGGACAGGGAGTTTCGGATCTTGCAGTGGTTCGTGGGGGCCACACCGGGATACGACGAGCCCGTCATGAAAACGACGGCGTACATCGCCGACCGCAACGGGATGACGGGCGACGCGCTGGGCAGGATCATCCGTACCCTCGTCAAGCGCCGACTCCTCTTCTTCGTAGAGGAGTTCGGCCGCCAAAAGTTCTACAAAGTGACCCCCTACCTCGCCAGCCAGGGGTCCTCCGCCGAGCAGCGAGACGCCATCCGGGCGTACAACCCGCCCGAAATCCCAGGCCTTGAGAAGAACGGGCCTGTAAGGGGGACAAGTCGTGATGACCGCCGATGACCCGCAGGTCCTGGCGCGAGAAGTGCTGCGCCGCTCCGAGGACCTCACCCCCAACCAGCGCCTCCTGCTCCAGCTGTACGCCATCATGCCGAAAGAGCCGGGCGGCGCGGTACGCAAGACGGCCCGCGAGCTGGCGGAGGAATGGCTGGGCTGGACACCGAGCCTGTTCTCCCGCGTCCGCGGCCAGCTCGTCGAAGACGGCTGGCTGGAGTTCGTCGACAAGCTCTCCAACTCCCCCATTTACCGCCTCGGCGAGCGCGCTACCGGTCAGCGGACAGTCATCCAGCTCCGCTCTCGCACCGCCTGATCCGCCAGCATCAGCCTCGGCCGGCACAGGCTGATACTGGCGGATCAGGCGAGGACGTAGCGGCGCGGATGCGGGAGCCCGGCCGTCGCTACAGGAGGGCGTTGCAGCCCCGAGAAGAGCCTCGATCACCTCTTGGCCGCGAGGGCCCACCACGGAATGGGCCTGACAGATCATCGGTGAACAGGCAAGATCGGGCGCTATGAACGCTGGAGAGATATCTGAGCATCCGCCGATCTACGACCGTATGGTCAAAGAACGCGGCGACGTACTGGCCGAGACGCGAGACGTCGCCGAGCAGACAGAGCAGCAAGCGCGGAAGGCACTGGACTGGAGTGGCCTGCGGCCAACCCACCGGCAGAGCACGGAACGGGAAGAGCGCACCTTCTCTGCCTTCGGCTGAGTGTCCAGAGGCTTGCCCTCTCACCTCACGAGTTCAGTCGCCACCACCGGCGTCGGGACGGCGGGGGCAACGCTGGAGGCCCTGGTGCGCGGGGCGGGGCCACCAGGTCCGGAGGCAGGCCCACCCGGTCCGGGTGAACGCAGACCGGTACCTCGTCACGGGTGTAGCGATGTCCGTCCCGCCTGTCGAACGGCCACGCCGCGCTACTGGGACGGTCAGCCACCGCGAACCGGTGGCGCGGCAGCCGCAGCGCCGGGCAGATCCCGCAGCAGCGGTGGTCGCACTCCGGATCGATGAAGGGCTGCTCGAACCCGGAGTCATTCATCGGTCGGCGCTCACTGGCGGGACTCTGGCGGAACGGACGGTGCTGTGAGCGCCTGCGACACATGGCCGCGACCAGCCCTCTGTTCGCCTCCTGCGTCTTAGCCACGGCCCACCACCGGGGCGGATGCCGGCCCGTCCTTGCCTCTTTCCCATTGCCAGGCGGTCCCATTCGGCCGGACGTTCCGCCTTGGGCTGCGGCGGATACAGCACTGCCTTGGCGTCCAAGTCGACGGCGATGCTCAAGGTCACCCACTGCGTGCCGTCGAATTCCGGGATGGCGCGCGGCGCGGCCGGATCGGCATGGGACCCGCTGTGCGGCCTCTCGGTCAGCGGCACAGCCCGCAGTCGGTCCGTGGCTCGGGCGCGCCGTTCGGCGCGCCCGAGCCCCCATTTCCTAAGCGGCTCGTCGTCCATGGGGTCAGGATGCCGCATCCGGCAGCGGGTTTGGGCGTCGAGCAGGAAAGACGTCCGCAATGGAGGCGATCGAATCTGCGCGCGAATCAGGTATTCGTCGGTCAACACCCCAGCCGTCGCGGCTACCGGTTGTCTGAGGCGGACGGGACGTTCTGGTCGGCGATGACGCGGAGGTACGCAAGAGCATCGGCCTTGCGCGGAATGGCGTCGGAATAGCTTCGACCGCCGTCACTGGAAACGATCCACCCGGTGTACACAGCCCCGTCGAGGCTGGGCGAGTGACGGTTAGCCTCCGCAAGAATCGGACTTCCACCCACCCTCGGAGTGGCATCCTCCCAGGCCAGATTGGAGTGCAGCCAGAGCAGAGGGCGCGGATCGTTGGCGACGGCGAGGTAGTGGTCGTGATGCAGTTCCACAATGCGGTATGGCGCGGACAGCCTGGCAGAGTCCACGTCGAGCATCTGCCAGGTCTCGACTGCTTGTTCGTAGTGAGCCAGCAGCTCGGCCGACTCCTGAGAGCGGAAGATCTCTGCCATCCACGTACGCGCCGCGTCGAAGCTGTCGGTGCTGTGGGAGTGCCGGTACCAACTGTGACTCCAGGCCTGCAGTCCCGCAGCCGTCAGATGCTCGTCGGCGAACTCGATGCGGATCGGCTGAGGGCCGCTGTGGAAGTGGGTGACGCGGAAGACAACTTCGTCTACGACTGCGTATTGGATGTCGCGCTGCCCTCGGCGGCTGCGGCCGGTGATCGGGTTCTTGCGCGTGAGCTTGATGTACTTGGCGAGCATGATTGGTTCCCCTCGGCGGCTGCAAGGCCCGGTTACGGGGTGGCCTTGGTGAAGTCGTCGGCGACTGTCCACCACGGATCGGTGTCGGTCTCCCCCTGTAGGCGTATCAGGATGAGGGACTCGGTCTGATTCCGGACGCGCCGGGCGAAGACGTCGAAGAGGCGGCCGTCTTCGTGGCGAATGACCTCGGTGGGATCTGGGTGCGCGGCGGCAGTTTCGTCGAGACCGCGCAGTCGCTCGGAGCGGATGCGCTCGACGGCGCGATCGATGCCTGCGCGGGTCTTGTAGGTGCCTGTACGCCAACCAGCGCGGTACAGATCGAATCGCTGATGATCTCCCTGCGCGGGCCAATGACGCCTGGTGACGAGCGGGAGAGGCGAATAGTCGATGTACGACGGGCGGGCGGTCACGGTGGGCCCTCCAAGGGGTGTGGTGGGGTGTTGGACGGCTGTGTTGGGCGGCTCCTCCCAACGACCATAATCCTACGACAGTAAAGACAATTAAGCAATTATTTGCGTCCGGTTGGTCGTCCCTACCCCTGTGTTCCGCGACGGCTGGCAGCGCTCTTCGGCTGCGCGCCCCCGCTGACCCGTCAGGACCGAAGCCCGACGTGCTCGCCGCCTGCGCACGGGTGAGGGCGTGCCCATCTGCTCAGGACGGTGTCAGCCGGGGCTGAGGCGGGCGCTGCGGTAGTGCTGGGCATGGAGTCCTTCCCGGACGGTTCGAGAGGGAGTGAAGGAGTTTCGAGGGTCACCTGCCCACTTCGCTCCCGGTGTTCATGTCGATCGTGAGGCGCTCGCCCTGTTCGTCCTCGACATCCAGCACGGGCGGCCATGCGTCCGTGGCGTAGCTCAGTAGCTGTTCGTACGCGAGCCGTACCGCCTCCTGCGGGGTGGACGCATCGAAGTCGCAGTGCCAGGTGACGGAGTAGACGGGCTCCCGAGGCTTCTCGACGGCTGACTGGGCGCGTTTCACGACGTCAGAAGAGATAACGGCCAAGGGCCGGTTGCGCAAGACGATCGTGCACGGCTCGCTGTTCTCAGCGGGGGCCAGGCAGATGAAGCGCATTGCGACGCCGGCGACGCGGTCGGGCTCGGCGAGCGTCCAGGTCTCAAGGTCTTGGCACTCCGCACATCCCCCACATGGGCAGTCGACGCCGACTGCGTGCGGATTGGCCAAGTATGGGGCGGGGATGTGCTCGGTCGGTCGGACGCCGGGCCCGTCCGAGAACTCGGCGACCACGAGATCACCGGCGCGCACACCGCTGGCCCGGATGGCCACGGCGTCGTCCAGAGTGAGCCCATGAGGGAGGGGCGGGAAGTCATCGTCGGTCGGCCGGTCGGTGAGGGAGAGTCCGCCAGAGCTGTCCGGAAGGGTCAGGATGCGCATGATCGATTCTTTTTACGGGGTCGGGGGTTCAAGTTGTAACGGGCTGAGTGCAAGGCGAGCGAGGGCTCAGCCGAGCGGCTGAACCCCGATGATGGGGTCAGTTGCTTGAAGAAGCCTTCAGACGCTGGCTCCGGCGCTGCGCTGTTCCAGGGGCACCACGACGCCGTTGGCGTTGACGTATCTGCCGAAAGCTTTCTCGGCCTCGCGCTGCTCGACCTCGAAGTGTGCGAGGAGGTCCGCCGAGTTCGCCTCCGGGTTCTCCAGGATGTATCGCCGGGCGGCGTTTGCTGCGTATGTACGCGCCATTACCCAGGACTCTTCGAAGATCACCTGGGGGCCTTTTCCGGTCAGAGATATTTCGTTCATTCCTATTCCCGAGGTACGTGTTGGGTGGGATGGGGCCCTCGGACAATTCGTTGTGGGTGTCACCGTATGGTGTTCCTCGTCGGTCTTGTCGGCCTGCGTGGACGGTGGCTCGTGGGCGGGCGAGGCTGGCGGCCTTGCCGATTGTGTCCGCTCCGAAAAGCTCACTTCCTTCTGGAAGCGATGTAAGCATCCAAGAGGTCCCTCATTTCGCGGGCTTCCTCCAAACTTGCTTCCTCGGAGCAGTCGCAGCCGTTGACGTATAGTTTCCCGTTTTCGACCGTGAGGCCGTGACTCGTATCGGAGACGGTGACCTTGACGGTTTCTCTTCTTGTAAGGGCCTCACGGAACTTCTTGAAGTAGGGTCTGGATGCCATGCGTGGTTCTCTCCGTACTGGTTCAGCGGGGGCCTGTGAAGACGACACTGGGGGCCTCGCCCGTGCGCGGGGGGCACATACCGTAGGGCTGTTGGCAGAGGCCTCGGCAGTGGGTGCAGCCCTCGTTGGGGAGGTGGTTGCACTGCTTGCCGCATGGGTTGCCGGTGCGTTCGCGGACGAGTTCCACCTGGTCGGGCCAGATGCCTCCGTCGACACCGGGGAAGAACAGGAGACCGTCCAACTTGCATGACACGCCGCGGACTTCCCCCTGATGTGCCGGGTGCAAGATGCGGACAGTGTCACCAGCCCTGTACCGGAAACGTTCCACCTGGTCGGGCCGGAGGCCTTCGCCGACTCCGGCGAAGAACAGGAGGCCGCCCTGCACGTGCGACACGGTGCGGACATCCCCGTGATGTTGCGGGTGGTGCAAGATGCGGACGGTGTCGCGAGCGACATAGCGCATAGATTGGCTCCAAGTGCGAGCCGCTGAGCGGCTGGGGTGGACTCTCGTTACCCCGGCGGGGCACGTAGAGGAGTCTACCTAAATATTTCCAATTAAGCAACTTATCTATGTAGTCCTCCGTGCGGTTGCCGCTGGGCCTCCGCGGGCCGTCCATCCGTATCCGAAGGGCAGCGTTTGCGCGCGCCGGGCTGCCGTGGAGCGGGATCGCGGGCTGTCCCGGCGTGTGGGTGCTGTGCTGTGCCCGCCGGACGAGATCTGCCCAGAGTGCGACAGCCGGGCCATGATCTGCGGCGCGGCACCGCCGCTGCACCGGCCCTACTGGCTCCTGCTTTCACTGCGCCACCGTCCTTTCCTCACCTGTCGGGGCCGCTGGGCAGGGCTGCCCTACGGCGCGGCATAGGGGGTGGAGGGCGCGCACATCCGGCCCGGCATCATGGGGGCAATGGTGAGAGGAGAGTGCGACGCATGCCTGTGACGCAACCGGAGTGGTTCAGTGATCTTGATGCCTGGTGGTCTCCTGCGGTCGGCGAGGATGTGGCCCGGCATGTAGAGCCGGTCGGCATCGACGACCACATCCGCCTGCACGTGCGATGTTCAAGCCCGGCCTGGCGCACCCAGACCCGACTGCTCGGCACCTCGCTGACCGGCCGCGTCAACGAGCTGCTCGCCCCGAAGGCGAAGATCACGGGCATCGTAGTACAGGCAGCCTCCAGTGCCCTGCCTCAGATCATCCGGGATCGATGGCCGGACATCGTGGGCGAGGACCTCGCCGACCAGGTCGAGCCGACCATGCTCGGCGCCCAGGGGCAGGAACTGTGCACACTGGCGGTATCGGCGGAGGCCCGCGACGAGGCCGGTCGGCGCGCCCCCGAGATCCTGGCCCGGATTCGTGAACTGATCGGGGAGGGCTGCACCATCACCCGCTGGTCGCCGAGCTCGCTGCTGCCGGTCGTGGTGCTCGTCACCGGCTCCCCCGAGGTCACCGACCGGCAGGCCGTCGAGGACGTGCTGCTGCAGATCTGGCATGACACGGTTCAGGTTGTGGGGACCGAGCACACCCTGATCCTGGAGCACGGCTGTGAAACGGCGGTCGACCGCTTCGTGAGTGAATGGGTTGCACACCTGGGACTGCCGGACGATGCAGGCCTGATCTCCGCTCCGATGGCTGCGGACACAGCACGCCACCCTGATCTGTGCGTGGCGATCTTCCGCCACACCAGCGAAGTGCTGCCGCTGGAGAACCAGGCGAGTGCTGCCGGTATCCCCGTCCAGCGAGTTCTCCTTCCGTAGCGGCCGGTCCTCCCCGGCCCGGTCGTCCTCAGGAGGTGGCCGCTCCGCGCATGCCGGGGCGGCCTGGCCCGAAAGTCCGCCGGTGTCTCGGTGATGAGGCACTGCCCACCCGGACGACGTGGGGCAGGCTCACGGCTTCACCTGATACCAGCGCGTCCTGTCACCCCTCTTCGTCGACGCCGGGCAGGACGCGCATACGGCGCTCCGCCGCGCCTGCGGAAGCGGGGCCAACAGCGCGCACCGGCTCGTACGGCTTCCACAGTGGAGCTTCCCGGTGTTGGTCCCGGTCCCAGCGGGGTGCGCCGACCAGCGCCACCACCCTGTTGAGAGGCACCCGGACCGGGCGGTGCTGGCCGCCGGGTTTCAATGTCAGCTCACCCTCGCCGATGTCGTCGAGGGTTCCGTACAGACTCGCCCAGACGCCTTCGCCACCCTCGGGCCCGCACCACGTGTCGACGCGCAGCACATGCCAGCCCAGCCAGGACTTCAGCTCTTTGAGGAACGTGGTCTCCTCGCTCCCGCCCGGGATCCAGCAGCCGTAGCCCTCGCTCAGCGCGGACGCGGTCCGGTAGGCCCGCTCGTCGGCGTCGCCGCGCTCGAGCCGGTGGCCCGCCGCAGCCCGGGCGCGGCGCTGCTCCTCGACTGCAGCCGGCACCTCTGCCGGGCCACTGTCGGCGTCCGTGGGCAACAGGGGGAAGGCGGTGCGCAGCAGCTTCAGCGCGGCGCTCTGGTCGGTGCGGCGGTGGCCGGTGACGGGCCCGCCGGCCACGAACCGGGGCGGGTGGTGCCTGCCCTGGGCGGCCTGCTCCTTCTCCAGCTTGGCGACGATGTGCCCGGGCGCGGCGATGACCGCCGAGTAGGAGGGCCCGGTGGTGTCTCCGATGTCGCTGAAGTAGTCGCGGCGCCGGAACCCGAAGGGGACCAGGCCGAGCACCGGGGAAGCAGCGAGGTAGGCGATGGGGGCGTCCCCGCCGTTCGTGAGCGGCCAGTCGTGGACGAGCAGCAGCCGCGCCGCCATGTGCGCCGACTCCGCCTCGAACTCGGCCTCCAGCCGCGCGCAGGCCTCGACGATCGCGCGCGGCCACCACACCGCGAGCTCGTGATCCGCCCAGGCCGACGGGCTGGCGTAGCCCTCGCCCCGGGTCTGCGGCTGAGGGAGGCGGGTGACGTCCACGACGCGAGCCCCGGCCAACTCCTTGGACACCGCGTCATGGACCAGCCCGGCCGTGCGGGCGGCGCCGATCCCGCGCGAGCGGGCCGCCAGCCACACCCCGGACACCAGCGGCCACACATCGACTTCCGGCTGCGACTCGTACCGCTGCGGACGCCGGACGGACCTCCCGGCGACCGCAGCGGTCACCTCGGCCAGGACGCGCCGCTCCGGGCTGCCGGCCGTGCGGCGCACCGCATCACGGGCACCGTTGTAGGCGTCGACCTCCGGACAGTCCGCGGCGTACCCGGCCAGGAACTCGACGAAGCCGGCCTCCAACTCCTGGCGGGCCTGCGCCACCGTCCGGGCGTCCTTGGACAGCTTGCGGTCCCTGCGGGCCCGCTTGAGCCAGGCTTCGAACTGCTCCTCCTGCCCGGGCTGGGGCTGGGCCGCGTAGCGGGCGTAGCCGAGCCAGGTGCGCACCGTCCGGTCCGCGCGGGCGCGCTGGAGAGCCACCGCCTGCTCGGAGGTGAACGCGGCGGCCCGCCACAAGGCCTCCGGCGCGTCCGGAAGGGAGACAGCGCACTTCTTGCAGATCTCGCCGAACACCTCGAACAGCGGGTAGGTGGCCGCGTCCGCCGCGGGCCGGGCGTAGCGGCAGCCGCCGTAGGAGTAGCGCCGCAGGTCGGAGTGGGGGACGTGATACTTCCCGCCGCCACCGCCGGTCAGGGCGACTCGGATAGCGGCGAGCGCGGGCAACTCCACGCCCAGGACCTCAAGGCCCTTAGCGGAGATGGCAGGAAGGGACTGTGCCACGTCTCAGCCCTCCTGTCCGGCAGCGGAGGGGGAGGAAGCCGTGCCCGAAGCGTCAGCATCCGGGCCACCACCGCCGGCGGCGGCGATGTGGTGGCAGGCCAGGGCGTCAGCGAACTGGGCGGAGAACTCGACCAGCTCCGGCAGCGTGTAGCTCGACGTGAGGGCCCGCAGCATCATGGAGACCTGGATCTGCGCGAGGTCGGACGCGAACCGGTGCTCACGGGCCCGGTCGAAGGCGACCAGCGCACGTCCCGCGTCCCCCACGGCCACGCTGCCACAGGCCCTGGCCCACGCTCGCAGTGTCGCGGGCAACGACGACTCCGGCAACCCGGCCAGAATCGTCATGGTGGGCAGGTCCCATACATCCCGCTGGAAGACCTCCTCGGCGGTGGTGAACCCGTCGGTGAAGTCGACCGCTCCCGCCAAGCCCCGCCAGTTCTCCTGGATCTGCTGCTCAAGCTGGTCCAGCGAGGTCCGCCACTCCCCGTGTGTCTGAAGACCACGGCCCTGGTTGAAGGACGCGATGCATCCGGCGCCCAGGTAGAGCCATGCCGCCGCGAGGTCCTCGCTCTCCGCCGCTTCGCAGTACGCCGCGAACTCGGCGCGCTCGTCGGCGTCCTCGTTCTGGGCGACCAGGTCGGCGACGAACAGGGCGGTGAACTGGCTGAGCACGGCCCGGGCACGCTCGGCCCAGGGGGCGAGTTCCGACAAGGGCACGGGCGCGGCGGGTGTCTCCAACTGGGATGCGCTGGCAGCGAGGAGGATCTCCACGGCCTGCTCCCGGCCGGCCTTGTCCAAGCCTGCGGGAAGCAAGCCCTTGCGGGCGGCCTCGGCGACCCGGCGCAACGCCTCCTGGTAGCCGCACCCGCAGGCCCGGTTCAAGGCCCGGGCGATCTGCTGCTGGTGGCTGAGGTTGGTCTTCTTCTTCGGTGCCATGACGAACTCCTGCACATCCCTTGCGATGCCGTCCCACCACAGCAGCCGCCAGGGAGCGTACGAGGCGTCAAGGACAAACCGGTACGACCAGTCACATTCGCATCCGAGCGGCCGCTCGATTCACCCTCGACCAGAGGTGGGCCCGGCCGCGGCGCGCACCCGCGAAGTACGCCGCCACGACGATACAGGGCAATGATCGCACCGCGTGCGGTGACGGCCTACACCCCCGGGGGGCGCCCGTCAGCGGCGGGCCTCTGCGGCAGCCTTGCGCTTGGCCTCGATCTCGGGCGGCAGCGGGAGAACCGGCGTGGCGGCCGGGTCGGCCGGCCGCTCCTCCTTCAGGCCATCGGGCCCGGTGACCATCGACCAGCGGCTGAATTCGCGGACCTGGTGCGCGGTCCCAGAGCGAGTGACCGGCCCCCGTCGTGTCCGCACTGCCCGTGTCGAACCAGGTGACGATCCAACCGCGCGACGGACGCGCAGACGATCACGGTGGGGATAGCACGGCGGCCGGGCACCGAGCCCCCGTGTGCTGACGGGTACGACGTCCAGCGGCGCGGACGCCGGGTGTGCGCCGCCGTCGTCGACGGCGCGGGCCACGACGAAACCGTCGTCCGCTACGCCCAGGTCACGCCGCCGGTGATCACCCACATCGGCATGACCATGGGCGGTCTGGCCGCGCTGACCACCGCCGGACAGATGGCCCACGCCTACGACGTCCCGCCGCACGCCTCTGCCGTCTACGCCCGCATGGAGCCGGGCCAGCCCACCACGATCCACTGGATCGGCGACTGCCGCGCCTACGGCTGGGACGGCAAGGTGCTCACCCAGTGGAGCACCGACCAGACCATGGGCCAGTACTTGCGCCGCAACGGCGTGGCCGTGGAGCTCGCGGCTACCCACGACAACTGGTCGCGGACCGGTCTCGCCCAGGCGGGAGCGGCCATATGCCGCGAGGCGCAGATCCCGCAGTCCGTCCGCCTGGTCCTGCTCGTGACCGACGGCGTCTCGGACCAGGTGGGCCATGAACGGATGGAGGCGCTGTGCCGCGCGCACGTGGCGTATCCACAGGCTCTGGCCGACGCACTGGCCGCCGCCGCACAAGCCGACGAAGAGGGCTACCGCGACGACGCCACGGTCATCGCTATGGCGGCCGCGCCGGTCTCGCCCGGCCCGGGCAGTCACCGGGGCTGATCGGGCTCCGTGGCGGCGAGGAACTCCTCCAGCGCCGCGGCGTCCAGGAGGTCGATCCAGGCCATGCCGTCGGGCAGGGGACCGGTGTCGGCGGCCAGCAGGTCGGCCGCTTCACGGCCCACGGCGAACACCGCGCGTATCGCCGCCTCGTGTCGCCGACGTAGCGAAAGCTCGCCGGGCCCGGCCGAGGAGAGCCCGGCCAGGTAGGCGCGGGCGGGCGGGGTGAGGAGGACGGCGTGGGAGCGCAGGAAGTCCTCGAACGCGGTGCTGGCCGGGTCAGCGTCGTTGGCCGGATCGCCGAGCTCGGGGCAGGGAAGGGAGCAGTCGTCGAGGAGGATTGCGACGAGGCCGTGTTCCTGGTTCTCGTCCTGGTGCGGCAGGACCCGCCACCCGGCTCCGGGTTCCGGATGGTTCGCCTCGGACCGGTACTCGTCGCATACCGCCTCCAGCAGCGAGCGCAGTCCCAGCACCAGGACGGCGGGGTCGCTCATGGTGAGCGTGTCGGGTTGCCGCGGCACCAGCAGGCGGTAGCGCAGTTGTTGGCGCACGGTCGGTGCCTGCGCCGCGTAGGCGGCGAGGGTCTGCTCCGCGCCGAACCGCGCCGCGGCCGGGCTCGCCTCGCTGCTTCGGGCGTCGGTGTGGAACGCGCCGCCGGCGGAACGCCAGCCCACGCTCCACCGCCAGCACTCGCGGGACGCGGCCGCACCGGTGGAGCCCCACATCGGGTCGTCCCACGAGGTGAAGGGGTGTGGCTCGACGGATTCAGCGGCTACCTGGGCTTCCAGGGGCAGGGGTGCGCCGGGTACGGGCACCCGTGCGGTGAGCCGTTCGCCGTCGGTCTGCCAGTCCAGGGGGGCGGGCGGGAGCGCGGAGACGCGCAGCAGGGCGTCTCCGAGGCCGGCCAGGCGGATCAGGAGGGCCTTGCGGACGGCGCCGGTCTGCTCGGGGGTCCAGTCGTGCGGGTCCACGTGGTCGAACACCTGGAGCAGTTCGGCTTCCCGGGCGCGGCGGCCTCGTGGCGGTGTCGCGGCATCGGGTAGTGGCTCATCGTCGTCCGCCCAGTCCCGGGCGAGGACGGGTTTGTCGTAGGCCAGGGCGACTTCGCCGCGGGTGAGGGCCAAGCCTTCGGCGGCCTCGCGCAGTTCGGCCGCCGACAGGGCCGTGACCAATGCGGCCAGGTCGTCGACGAGGGTGGCGGCCTGCCACGGTGTCGGCGGCAGCGTGATCGGCAGGGCCGGCCACTTCTCGGCCGTGTCCTGGAGGTCATGGACGTAGAGGCGGACATCGAGCGGGACCTGGTCCAGTGCGGTGAACGCCCGGGCCACTAGCTGCGCCGCGAGGCCGGGACCGGGTGCTGGGCGGCCGCGGAACACGCACACCGCGCCGACCAGCTTCTCCTGGTTGGGGGGAACCCCGAACGCGGTGGCGGCCAGCCCGGTCCGGGACGTGGGTGCCTGCTGGGTCATCGCCGGGGGACTCCTGTCGGTCAAGAAGGGGACAGCAAGGCCGCGGGCGTGAGGATGCCTGGCCAGCCAAGTACCTACAGCGTGACTGCCCACCGGCCGCGGGAGAGCGTGGTCTCTCCGTCCGGTGTGATGGTGACGCGAGCTCCGTTCACAGGCAGCTCCCCGCCGATGATGAGGCGGTCGAGGACATCGGTCAGCAGATCCCACAGACGGCGGGGGCCGCCTTGGTGGATGGTCGGCAGATCACGGAACTTCTGAGTGCTGGCGCGGGCCCAAGAGCCGTCCGGGTGGGCCATCCACACGGTGCGCCCGCCGCTCTCGTGCTGCTCAGTGCGGTGCTCGATGCCGGGCGCCTCCAGCTCCAGGGTGGCGTGCACGGCCCAGGAGTCCGGGACGTAGGTGAGCGGGTAGCGGCTGACGGACGTCCCCCCGACCTCGTCCGCGGCCTGCCACACCTCGGCGGCCGGTGAGGCGTCGTCGTAGTCGTTGCCGTGGCGGGTGCGCATGAACGTGGCCTGGTCGGAGGCGATGAAGCCGCGAGCGCCGCCATCCTGCGTCTTGTCCGCGACGAGGATCATCGCAGTATTGGTGATGGTGGTGACCAGCCGGCCGCCGGGGCGCAGCGCGGTCAGCCACGATGGGGGGACGGGTCGGACGGAGACGGTGGACACGATGCGGTCGACGTCGCCGGGCAGCGTTTGGGTGATGTCGCAGACGGCGGTGCGCGGGTGCAGGCCGATGCCGGCCAGCCGGTCGGCCGCGGCTTCCACCAGGTAGGGGTCGATGTCCACGCTCATCACGAAGTCGTCGCCCAGGCGCCGGCAGGCCAGAGCTGTGCCGTACCCGGTGCCGGTGGTCACCAGGGTGCGGGAGCGGTCACCGAGCATCGCGTGCCGGTACATGGTGGCGATCAGGGTGGGCAGAGTCGAGGACGAGGTCGGCCACCTGCCGTACGGCACCACGGTGCCTGGCTCGACGTGATCGGCATGGTCGGTGCCGATCCGGGTCACGAGGGTCTGATTGCGGTAGGCGGCCTTGAGCCAGGCTTCGGGGTCGTCGGGGCCGTTGCGGGCCGCCCGCCCGTGGGTGTCCCGCTCCCACCAGTTCGGCACGAACAGGTGCCGGGGGGTGGAGGCGATCGGCCCCCACCACGGCGACTCCGGCCGCAGATGCCCGTCGGCAAGACGGTGCGCGTGAGGCTCCCATTCCAGATCCACGTCCCTACAGTCCCTTCGGCGTCCGCTCGCCTGTCCGTGTCAGCCGTCGTCGTCGGCCGGCCCGCAGGGACCGGAGTTGTCCGGTCCGCACGAGCTGTCGTCGTTCGGCGCGCAATCGGGAGGGCAGAGCGCCGCGCCGGCACGGCGCGGAATGCTCGCGGTCACCTCGGCCCACCGGTCACTCGCCAGCACCGACGCCAGACTCGTGTCCTTGACGCTGCCCGCGGTCAGGAACCTCCCCATCTCGCACACCGACACGCTCCCGTTCGGGAGGACGGCCGCCTTCTGGTCCCCGCACCGCCCGCACAGCGACGAGGTCGAGGGCAGCGCGGCGCCTGCGGCGTTGCCGACGGCCCGCACCTCGCTGACGTGCACTTCGTGGACGCCGAGGGTCTGCATCTCGGCGCGGGCCCGCTCGGCGCGCTCGTGATCGCCTCCGTCGAGGACGGCGACCTTCAGCCGGATGCCGCGCCGTACGGCCTCGACGATGTTGCCGCGCGTCGCCTTGTGCGAGCCGTCCCGGCCGGTGACTGCGTCGTGCTCGGCCGGGACAGTGCTGTGGTACGTCGTCGCCAGCCGCACGTTGGGGTGCTCGAGCAGTTGCCAGTGCTCGTCGCGGATCCGCAGCAGGTTGCTGTAGACCCGCACGCGGAGACCGGCGTTGACCGCCCGCTGCAGCATCCGGGCAAAGGCCGGGTGCAGGGTGGGCTCCCCGCCGATCAGTTGGATCTCCTCGGTGCCGAGGCTGGCGGCTTCGTCGATGGTCCGGTTCCAGTCGTCCTCGGTCATGCTGCCGTGGTTCTGCGTCGGCCCGGACTTGGCGTAGCAGAGGGTCGGACAGGTGAGCTGGCAGCGGCCGGTGATCTCCAGGGACAGGAACCGCAGCGTGGTGGGGGCGGCCTCCAGAGCGATCGTCATGACGCGATCGTAGGCCGCGGACCATCAACTTGCCTGCTGTTGCGACTACTTACTTCCGGACGATGTAGGAAGGCCCCACTCAGATGACCGGCTCCAGTCCCATGGAGCGGATGAAGGCCCGGTAGCGGACGATGTCCTCGTCCGGGTTGCCGCCTGCTCCTGGACGGGTGCCACGATGACCAGATTGTCACCGTGCTTAGCAAGGGCCTGGTCAGCGTTTTCGTCCCACGCCAGTGCCAGAGCCGGCCCGTCGAGGCTGAGCGCGATGTACGGCGGCTCCGTGCGTGACTCCGGGCGCGGCCTGCGCGGTTTGCCCACCTTCATGAGGACCATCGGCAACTCCATCTCCTCAAGGCGCAGGGCGGCGCGGACATAATGGGCGCCGACCTCACGTCCACGCTTGTACAACGCCGGGGGCGTCCCCAGGACACGGCCCCCTCGCGTGCTCCGCCTCCGCCCCTCCGCGCGGCTCCGCCGCCGTCCCATCGGCCCCCGCCCGTGCGCGCTGCTCCCCCCACTCCCTGCCCGCCCCGCTGCTCCGCTTCCGCCCCTCCGCCGTGCGCCCGTCTCGCCCCCCCCGGGGGCTCGCCCCTGGTGCGTGCCGCTGGCTGCTCCGCCTGCTCCCGGTGCCCGCCGCTCCGCCCCTCCGCCGCCCGCTCCGCCATGCCCGTTTCGCTCCCGGTGCCTGCCGGCGCCCGCTCTGCCGCGCCCCTCCACCGCGCCGCGCCCCTCCACCGCGCGTTCACTGAACATCGCCGAACATTGGTGGGCTCGACGACGACCGCCGCCGACGACCGCCGCCGACGGCCGCCGGTTCCGGACGCCCGGCGTCCGCTGGGGTCTGGGGCTTGTCGAGGGTGTGGTGCTGGTGGTGCTGGGGTCGCGTTGGGGGCTGCCTGCGGGCTGTGGTGCCGGTGGCGGCCGGGTCTCCTGGAGCGTGAGGGCCGGGACGCCGTCGGCCGGTTGGCCGGTTCGGTGCTGGGCCGTTGGTGGCTGCTGGTCGTGCGGTGCTGCGCGCCCGAGGTCGCTTCCCGTCGGCCCGGCCGCGCTCTGCCGGGCCGGCGGCCGCCTGGCCCGTGCCCGCTCGTGCTGCTGCGCGCTGTCCGGGCTGGTGTGCTGCTGCGCGGCCTGCGCTCGGCTGTCGGTCCTGGCCGTCGTGCGCGCCGCGTGGTCCGCTCGTGCTGGAGCTGCCGCCGGAGCCCGGGGCGGTTGCGCCGTGCGGGGGTGGTGGGGTGTTCGGGTCCGTTCGGTGTCCGGTGCGTGTCCTGGGCCGGGTGTGGTTCGTCGGGCCGGAATTCGGCCGCGGTGCGCGCGGAGGTGAATTCCGCAGCTTTGGCCCGGTGTTACGTGTCGAATTCGAGGGACGTTACGTAACACATTTCGGGCCCGATCCGTTACGCTTTCTGTTACGGGTTATGACGGTGAATAAGTGATGCCGTACGGCGCCTTATTGCTGGCTTTTCGTGAATGCCCGTCAGATTCCTTCGCCGTGGGCCTGGAAATGTATTTTCAGGTGCCATCCGAACCCATCGATAAGTAATTTGGTGTAGACCACTTGCGATCCGCTGCTTTGTGTGTTTATGATGGACCGTCAGAAAGCATCGGCGCCCGGCAAGTTGCGGACCCCCTCTTGTTGCTGCCATACTGTAACCACAACAGAGCGGGACCAAGGAGCCCGGAGGGCGACGCGGGGCCCACCGAGAACAACAACACAAGCCACTGACCAGCGAAAACGTACTCCAGAGGTACACAGGCCAAACCGGCCGGCACCCCGGACCCCGAAACCGAGACCCACCGCCGGCCGACAGAGAACACGCGTCGACCTTGCCGGTGGCCGTGGCGGCGTCCGTCCTGTAGACGAGCCCCGCGTCGGCCTCGCCCAGCTCGACCTTGCTGAGGACGGCGCGGA